>CAVWKL010000114.1:0-16569 GCA_963755075.1 uncultured Alphaproteobacteria bacterium | reverse complement strand
GCGCTCGCGGCCGAAAACCTGGGCAGTCAGGCGAACGGTCGGCGGGACCGTGGCGACCCAGTCGAGGCCGTAAAACGCGGCGAACAGCGAAAGGCCGTAGATCGAAAAGGACGAGCCGGGGAGATAGAGCAGCGAAAGGCCGCGCAGCCCGTAATAGAGGAACAGCAGGGCGCGATTGTCGAAGCGATCCGACAGCCATCCCGAGCCGATCGTGCCGGCGAAGTCGAACAGGCCCATCATCGCCAGCGTCGAGGCCGCCGCGACGGCTCCGACGTCGTAATCCGCGCACAAGGCGATGAAGTGGGTCTGGATGAGCCCGTTGGTGCTCAGGCCGCAAATGAAGAATGTGGCGGCGAGGATCCAGAAGGCGCCGCTGCCAGAGACTTCGCCGAGCACGGCGAGCGCGCCGCCGGCGGGCGGCTCGGCCGCGGGCGCGATTGCGCCGCTCTCGCCGTAAGGGGTCAGTCCAACGTCGGAGGGACGATTCGCCATAAAAAGCAACACGCCCGCTCCGGCGATCGCCAGGCCGATCAGCGTCGGCGTCAAGGCGACGCGCCAGCCATACCGCTGCTCGAGCCACGCCGCGAGCGGCAGGAATAGCAATTGCCCGGTCGCCGAACTCGCGGTGAGAACGCCGAGCGCCAGGCCGCGGCGCTCGGAAAACCACCGCGTCGCCACCATTGCGCCCATCACCAGCGCGGTGAGGCCGGCGCCCACGCCGACCACGATCCCCCAGAGCAGCACAAGTTGCCACAGCTGGCTCATGCGCAGCGCCAGCAGAAGCGCCGCGGCGATGAGAAACACCGAGCCGAGGATCGCCCGACGCAAGCCGTAGCGATCGATCAGCGCCGCGGCGAAGGGCGCCATCAGCCCGTAAAGTAGAATGCGCAGCGCCAGCGCGCTCGAGATCTGCTCGGTGGTCCAGCCGAATTCGCGATTCAGCGGCAAAATCAGCGCCGCGGGCAGGGCCATCGCGCCGGCGGTCACCAGACTGGTGACGAAGGCGATCGCGACGACCGCCCAGCCGTAGTGAAGCCCAAGACGCGAGAAACGCAGCGCCGACGCCTTGGCCAGCATGCAAAATCCTCTCCCGCGACGACCGGCGAGCCGCGCGACCGACCTTGGCGCCGCCGGCCGTCCCTGGCAAATGACGGGCCGGCCAGACGATGTCAACCAGCTCTCGTCGCGGCGGCGAGCGCCGATTTTCAGGCTAGGCGAGCGCGATCGCGGCGACCAGGCGGCCGTAGTCGGGCTCGTTGCGGTGGGTGGCGCGCCGGTAGCTGAAAAATCGGTCCTCGTCGGCGTAGGTGTCGAAGCCGAGGTCCTGGAAACGGCCGACGCCGGCGCGCTTGGCGCGCTCGGCGATATAGGCGTGCAGGTCGAACATCGCCCGTTGCGGATTGAGGCTCGGCGCGAAGAAGCGCGCGTAATCCGCATCGGCCGCGGCGAAGGCGGCGACGAATTCGCGGCCGACTTCATACGAACTCTGCGCGATGCAGGGGCCGAGCGCCGCGCTGATGCGCTCACGCCGCGCCCCGAGCCTCGCCATCGCCTCGACCGTCGCCTCGATCACGCCGGCCAGCGCGCCCCTCCAGCCGGCGTGCGCCGCCGCGACGACCCGCGCCGCCGGGTCGGCGAACAGAACCATGCCGCAATCGGCGCCGGTGACGCCTAGGGCGAGCCCCGGCGTGGCGGTGACGAGCCCGTCGCACCGCGGCCGCGTCTCGGGCGCGAAGGGCGAGGCGATCGTCGCGACGTCGGGCGAATGGACCTGATAGGGAATGGCCAAGCGGTCAGGGGCGAGACGAAGCGCGGCCGCCATGCGCGCGCGATTGACGCGCACCGCCGCGGGCTCGTCGCGCGAGCCCGTTCCGCCGTTGAGGGAATCGTAGACGCCTGCGGAGACCCCGCCGCGACGGGTGAAAAACGCGTGCGCGACCCCGGGCAGCGCGAGCGCCTCGGCCGAGAGGAATTCCGCCGCGTTCACGCTGGCCGCGCCGCATAGGGTTGGAAACCCGGCGGCGTCGGCACAGAGCGGTTGGCCACGACCATCGCCTTGAACAGCGCGCCCATTTCGGCTTCGCCCTTGCCGACGAGTCGGCGACGCGCCTGTTCGAATTCGTCGGCGCGTTCGGGCGGCGCGCGTTCGGCGAGCGCGCGGGCGCGCACGTCGATGCCGAGCGCGCGCAAGAAATCGCCCTGGTCGATCGGGCCATGGACCGCGGCGCCGGTGGCGCGCGCGCTGCGCGCCATCGCGGCGAAGTCCACATGCGCGGTGATATCGGCGTCGCCGGGCTCGGTCAGCGGGTCGATCGCGCGATGGGCGCGGACCGCCTGCAAAGTGTCGCCGAACCCTGTCGCGCCATGGCCGTAGTCGACGAACAACGCCGCGCCGCCCTGTTTGGCCAGCCGCGCGCCGAGTTCGAACATGAAGCGATGGGCGACGGCGTTGACTTCGAGCGTCGCCCCATCCTCCGCCTCGACTTTGATGTAGGGCTCCGGATTGGAGGAAAGCCCGAACGCCAATTGTCCGGCGTCGTCGAGGCGCACCATTCTTTCGCGCCATCGCCCGCCGCGGCGCACGAACTGGCGCACCGGCAAGGCGTCGAGAAATTCGTTGGCGAGAACAATCGCGGGGCCTTCCGGCGCTTCGCTCAATGCCGCCCGCCAAGCGATCGAAGCGCCGCTGGTCAGCAGCGACTCGTATTGGATATTGGCCAGCGCGGGGCTGGTTTCGATCAGCGTGACGTCGAGGGCGGCGCGAAAGTCCGGCACGATGCGCGCGGCGCGCAGGGCGTCGCTCATCAATGTCCCGCGCCCCGGACCGAGTTCGATGAGGCGGACCGGGCTCGGGCGCCCATCGAGGTCCAGACCTCGGCGGCCCACAGCCCGAGCAATTCGCCATACATCTGCGAGATTTCCGGCGCGGTCGTGAAGTCGCCCTCCGCGCCGAACGGATCGCGGTTCATGTAATAGCCAAGCTCGGGATGGGCGAGCGCGAGTTCCATGAAGCGCTCGACGGTGATCGGGCCGTCGCTGGCGATCATGGCTTTGATCTCGTCCCCGAGCGCGCTCATGATCTCCCCCCGGCGGCCGCTCGCAGGCTCCAAGCGATGAGGCCCAGGCCGATGACGATCAGCGGCGCGGACAGAACCATCCCCATGGTCAGGCCGTGGCCGAGATCCTCGAGACGGGGATCGGGATCGCGATAGAACTCGCTGAAGATGCGCGCCGCGCCGTACAGCGCGCCGAAGGCGCCGGCGATCAAGCCGGGCCGCTGCAGCGCCCCTGCGCGCGCCGCGAGCGACAGGATGACGAAGATCGCCAGCCCCTCGAGCAGCGCTTCATAGATCTGACTGGGATGGCGCGGCAGCCCGTCCGAGCCGGGAAAGATCATCGCCCAGGGCACGTCGGTGGGGCGGCCCCACAACTCCGGCTTGATGAAATTGGCCAGCCGGCCGAGGAAGATGCCGATCGGCGCGGCGAGCGAGGCGAGATCGAAGACGCTGAACAGCGGCGTCCGGTAGCGGCGGGCGAACAGCGCGATGCCGAGAGCGGCTCCGATCAGCCCGCCGTGGAAGGCCATCCCGCCTTGCCAGACCTCGAAGATCTCGATCGGATGGGAAAAGTAATAGCGGGGATCGTAAAACAACACGTTGCCGAGCCGCCCGCCGACGATGACGCCGATCGCGCAATAGACCAGCAGATCATCAATGCTGTCAGGGCTGGGGCGCGCCGCCCCGCCCCACAGCCGGTCGTCGGCGACGATGCGCCGGATCAGCGCCCAACCGGCGATCAGGCCGGCGATATAGGCAAGCGCGTACCAGCGAATCGCCAGCGGACCCCATTGAATGAGAATGGGATTGATCGCGGGAAAGGGCAGGACGAGCGTGGACATAAGCCCGTTGGTGATGCGACGGGGCCGCTTTCCCGTCAAGAGCGCGCAACGCTGCGCCTACGCAAATCGCTGATGAAACGGGCGCGCGGGCGGGCCGCCGCGCTAACCCGCCCGCTCGTCGCAAGCGGAAACGCGCATCGGCTTCAGCTTGTGCCGCGCGAGGCGCTCATAGAGCGGGCGGGCGGCTTCGGCGATCGGCTTGAGCGAATCAGGAAGGTCGTCGAATGCGACCTCGCGGCGCGGCGGCGCGAAACCGGTCGATCTTTCGACCGCCTCATACCAAGCCGGCGCCCAGACGCCGTCGCTGGCGCGCCGTCCCGGCGCCCAGGAGAGCATCGACTCGTCGAACGCAATCCGCAGGGCGGCGCAAAGGGCCGACAACACGTTGGGCGGGTCGGCGAGCACGTCCCGCCCGTCGACGACCGGCGGCGCCTCGCCCAAGCGCTCGGCCGCGCGCTCAAACAGGGCGACCTGCGCGGGCAGGCCGATTTCCTCGAGGGTGAAATCGCCGCGCTTCTCGGCGTAGGAGGCGACGACCGTCTCGGGCGCGCGAATGAGGAAGGCGTTGAGAAGGCCATCGCTCCACTCCCGCCCGAAGTCGGGGATCATGTGATGCGTCATGTGTTTCTGATACCAGATCGCCTTGCCCTGGGGGACAGGCCCGGTCAACGCGTGCGCGACGGCGCGCCAATCGGTCGGCTGCGAGGCGATCACCTCATCGCGCAGGGGATGATCGAGCCCGGTCGCGGCGAGATAGGCGCCATAGAAGGGTTCGTCGCTCACCGCGCAATCGCGGCGATTGCCGAATGCGCGCATCATCGCGGTCGAGATGTTGCGCGGACCGGACCACATGGCGATGCGCGTCGGCGGGTTCGAGGCGTCGGCGTCCATCTCAGCCCGGCCTCCCCACAGCTTCCTCGGCTTCGAGCGCCTTGTAGTGCGCCCGCAGCCGCTTGGTCATCGGACCGGAAGCCTCGGCGCCGTCGCGCGCATAGTCGCCGATCGGCCTGCCGTCGACTTTGACGACCGGCGTCAGGCCGGCGAAGGTGCCGGTGCAGAAGGCTTCGTCGGCGCCGTAGACGTCAAACAGCGAGAAGTCTTTTTCGAACGCGGCGACGCCCGCCCGCCGCGCCGCGCGCAGCACCGCGTCGCGGGTGATGCCGGCAAGGCAATGGCCGCCCGCCGAGGTCCACAGCTCGCCTTTGCGCACGATGAAGAAATGCGTCGAATTGCAGGTGGCGACGAAGCCGCGGTCGTCGAGCATCAGCGCTTCGTCGGCGCCCGCCTCCATCGCCTGAATGCAGGCGAGAATGCAATTGAGCTTGGAATGCGAATTGAGTTTCTGGTCCTGTTCGGCCGGCCCGGTGCGCCGGACGTGGACGGTGAAGAGAGCGAGGCCGCGCGCGAGCATCTCGGGCGCGGGCAGTTTCCACTCGGGAATGATGACGATCGTCGCCCCGCCGATGGTCAGGCGCGGGTCCTGATAGGGCGAGCGCTTGAGGCCGCGCGTGACCATCAAGCGGATATGCACGCCCTCGCGCATGGCGTTGGCGTCGAGAAGGTCGAACAGCCGGCGCTTGAGTTCGTCGCGGCTGAGGCCGATGTCGATGCGCAGCATTTTCGCCCCGTCCCACAGGCGATCGAGATGCTTGTCGAGAAAGGCGATGCGCCCCTCGATCAGCCGCAGGCCTTCCCAAACGCCGTCGCCGAGCACGAAGCCGGAATCGAACACCGAAACCTTCGCCTCGGCGCGCGGAACGAGGGCGCCGTTGACGCTGACGAGGACGGCATCGTTGCGAGGATCGCCGACGTAGTCTTGCGAGCCGGCGGAGGGCGAGGAACTGTTTGGCATCGTTTCGCGGATCTCGTGAGTTGCGCCGACCCTAGACGGCGGCGCGGGCGGCGGGCAAGTCCGGCGCATCGCGCGCGGCGCTCCTAAGTTTGCCGGCAAGCGAACCCCTCGCGGTCAAAACTCCAAAGGCGCGTTGTCGACGACTTCCTTCATGACGAAGAACGTCCGCGTCTGGCGAACGCCGGGCAACGCGATCAAGCGTTCGCCGTGAATGCGGTTGAAGTCCGCCATATCCTTCACCCTGATCTTCAGGAAGTAGTCGAAGTCGCCTGCGACCAAATGGCAGTTGAGGACAAAACCGAGTTTCGCCACCGCTTTCTCGAAGGCGGCGAAGCTCTCCGGCGTCGAGCGATCGAGAACGACGCCGACCATCGCCAATGCGCCTCTGCCGACCTTCTGCGGCGCGATCGCCGCCCTGACGCGCGTGATGTAGCCCTCGTCGAACAGCCGTTGCGTGCGGCGGTGGCACGTCGCGGGACTGACGCTGACCAATTGCGCCAATTCGGCGTTCCCGATCCGCCCGTCGTTCTGCAGCAGCCGAAGCATCTTCAGGTCGATGCGGTCCAAGTCCCCGCGCATGAAAGAATCTTCCATAAAATGGCCGATCATAGAGAGACTAGGACAATATCTGGTCGGCATGCGTCGGAGCAAGGCAATCCGTCGCCAGTCTTTGAGAGCACCTTTCCATAGCGCGATGATAGTCTCATCGCGTTGAAGCCTCGCCGGGAAAGGCCGCCGCATGCTGGAGAAATTCGCCCGTTATCCCCTCACGTTCGGACCCACTCCGATCGAGAAGCTTTCGCGTTTGAGCGCGCATCTCGGCGGCAAGGTCGAGATCTACGCCAAGCGGGAGGATTGCAATTCCGGGTTGGCCTTCGGCGGCAACAAGCTGCGCAAGCTCGAATACATTGTCCCTGACGCGATCGCCGCGGGCGCCGACACGCTGGTGTCGATCGGCGGCGTCCAGTCCAATCACACGCGCCAGGTGGCGGCGGTGGCGGCGAAGATCGGCATGAAGTGCCGCCTGGTCCAGGAGAGCTGGGTCCCGCACGAGGACGCGGTCTACGACCGCGTCGGCAACATCCTCCTGAGCCGGATCATGGGCGCGGACGTCGAAATGGTCGACGAGGGCTTCGATATCGGCATCCGGCAAAGCTGGGAGCGCGCGATCGCCGACGTGAAGGCGAAGGGCGGCAAACCCTATGCGATTCCGGCCGGCGCCTCGGTGCACAAATACGGCGGCCTCGGCTACGTCGGCTTCGCCGAGGAAGTGCGCGCTCAGGAGGAGGGGCTCGGTTTCGCCTTCGACTACGCTGTCGTTTGCACCGTCACCGGTTCGACCCACGCCGGCATGCTCGTCGGCTTCGCCAAGGACGGCCGCGAGCGCAAGGTGATCGGCGTCGACGCCTCGGCGACCCCGGCGCAGACCAAGGCGCAGGTGCTCGACATCGCCCGCAAGACCGCTGGGCTGGTCGAACTCGGCAAAGCCATCGTCGCCGACGACGTCGTCCTCCTCGAGGACTACGCCTATCCCAGCTACGGCGTCCCGTCGCAGGAAACCAAGGACGCGATCCGCCTTTGCGCGCGCCTCGAGGGCATGATCACCGATCCCGTCTACGAGGGCAAATCCATGCAGGGCGTGATCGACCTCGTCGACAAGGGCTATTTTCCCCCGGGGTCGAAGGTTCTCTACGCGCACCTCGGCGGCGCGCCGGCGATCAACGGCTACGCCTACGCCTTCCGCAACGGCTGATCGCCGTCGGTTGGGGATGGCGGTCCTCGAGGCGCAGCCTCAGATCTCGATCTCGCGCCCGATCTCGACGACCTCATCGCAGGGAAGACGGAGATAGTCGCTGATGCGGGCCGAGTTGTGGACCATCGCCGCGAACAGCGCCTCCACCCAGCGCGGCAGGCCTTTGCCGTCCTCGCGCGGCACGATCGTTTCGTGGCCGACGTAGAAGGTCACGTCGGCAAGATCGATCTGCGCGCCCTTGGCCTTGCATTCGGCGAACACGGCGGGGACGTCGGGCTGCTCCATGAAGCCGTAGCGCGCCTCGGCGCGCCAGTACTTGTCGGCCTCGCGCGTCACCGTGACGCGCGCCTCGGGCTCGACGCGCGGCGTCGAGACGACGGTGAGCGTCAGGGCGAGCACGTATTCGTGCAGCGAACGGTTCTTGCGCACGTGCCACGACAAGACCGGCGGCGTGTCGTCCTTGGCGCGGGTGAGGAACACCGCCGAGCCCGGCACGCGCGCGATGTGGCCCGATTGCAGCGCCGCGACAAAATCCTCCGTCGGCGTCTGCTCGGCGACGATTTGGCTGTGCACCGCCGTCGCGCCGCGATGCCAGATCCACATGACGCCGTAGACCGCAGCGGCGAGCAGCAGCGGGACGTAGCCGCCTTGCACCACCTTCGCCATGTTGGCGGCGAAGAAGCCGCCATCGACGATCATGAACAGCCCGGCGACCGCGCCGGCGCCCGCGAGGCTCCAGCCCCAGACTTCGCGCATGGCGATGAACAGCAACACGCTCGTCATCAGCATGGTCAACGAAACCGCGATGCCGTAGGCGGCGGCGAGATTGTCGGACTTGCCGAAGCCGATCGTCAGGCCGAGCGTGACGATCATCAAGATCCAGTTGACGGCGCCGACATAGATCTGACCATAGCCCTCGGCGGATGTCTGCTTGACGATGAGGCGAGGCAGCCAGCCCAGCTGAATGGCCTGGCGCGTCATCGAATAGGCGCCGGTGATGATCGACTGGCTGGCGATGATCGTCGCGATCGTCGCCAGCACGATCAGGGGCGTGAGCAGCGGGCCCGGGCACAGGCGATAGAAGATGTTGCCGTCGGTCGGCGCGCCCTCGAGAACCAGCGCGGCTTGCCCGGCGTAATTGAGGATGAGGCTGGGGAACACCACGGCGTTCCAAGCAAGCCGGATCGGGACGGCGCCGAAATGGCCCATATCGGCGTAAAGCGCCTCAGCGCCGGTGACGCAGAGAAACACGCCGCCGAGCACGAGGAAGCCGGTGAGGCCGCCGGAGACGAGAAACCTGAGGCCGTAGAGCGGATTGATCGCGACGAGCACGGAAGGGTGCTGAAGCACGCCGTAGACGCCGAGCCCCGCCATGACGACGAACCAGACGAGCATGATCGGACCGAAGGCCTGGCCGATGCGCGCCGTGCCCTGCGGCTGGATCGCGAACAGAGCGACCAGGATCGTCACGGCTGCCGGCAGCACATAGGTTTGCAGCGAGGGTGCGACTTGCTCCATGCCTTCGAGCGCCGAGAGCACCGAGATCGCCGGCGTGATCGCGCCGTCGCCGTAGATCAGCGCCGCGCCGAACAGGCCGGCGGCGACGATGATCGGCCGACGCCGCTTCTTGACGCCGAGCAGCGTCATCAGCGCGATGATGCCGCCTTCGCCGTCGTTGTCGACGCGCATGGCGAAATTGACGTATTTGACCGTCGTGATGAGGAACAACGTCCACAGGATCAGCGACAGCGATCCCAGGATCGTCAGCGCGTTGGGATGGGCGCCGGTGTAATCGAGCACTGTCTTCAGGGTGTAGAGCGGGCTCGTGCCGATATCGCCGAAAACGATGCCGAGCGCGGCGAGACTCATGGTCGTCAGGCGCGGATGGGACGCGGCGCCCGGAGCCGCTTGCGGTATCGCCACTTTCACGTCTCCGTCGCTTGTCGGCGCGCGCCGGCGGCGCCGAGATCTCTATAGACCGCCGCCGAGCCGCCGCGAAAGGCCGGCCGCGATCGCCTCGGGCCTTGCACGGAAACGCCGAATTCTGGGCGACGGCCTGACGGCAATCGACCGCCGCGGTCGAAGGAGACCCTGCGGTTATCGGCCGCTTGCGACAGCGCGACGACAGTTCCGGCCGGCCGATCGCGCGCAGGGGCGGGCGATCCGGGGCCGGCAACGACCGGTCAACCTTAAGAACATTCACGCTTGCGAAAAATCGCGACGCCTCAAATTGTATCGAATTGTTTTCCGCCGCGCCAAGCGGTTTGGCCGACCCTCATACGCGTCGAACAGGATGAGGGACGGCTATGTTGGCGTGGGTTGCGCGAGGGCTCTCCGGCGCGGTTCTGTGCGGGGTCGCCTACGGCGGATTCGTCGAAGCGTCGGAGCCGAAACTGCCGAACGCGAGCTACGCCGCGGTCGGCGCTGCGACGTCGGTCCCCTATGGCTGGGTCGATTTCTGCGGCCGCCGACCCGAAGAATGCAACCTCGGCAAACTCTCGCCGCTCGACGTTCGCCTGACAAAAAAGACCTGGGCGATCCTCAACCGCGTCAACAAGTTCGCCAACGACGCGATCGAGCCGGTCACCAATCTCGACCACTGGGGAACCGTGCTCGACCATTGGGATTACCCGATCGACGGTAAAGGCGACTGCAAGGTCTACGCTCTGTTCAAGCGCAAGCAGCTCATCGACGAGGGATTCCCTCGACAGGCGCTGCTGATGACGATTGTGCGCGACCAGGACGGCGAGGGGCACGCCATTCTCACCGTCAAGACCGACCATGGCGAATTCGTGCTCGACAATCTCAGGGACGAAATCTTGCCTTGGGACGCCACCGGCTATCGCTTCATCAAGCGTCAGGCGCAGGACGATCCCAACGTCTGGCTGGATCTCGGCGGGGCGGCCGCGGCGACCACCTCGTAGCTCAGGCGAAGCGCCTGACGCGGTCGGTCTCAAGCCGGCCGTTCGGGCTTCGGCCTTGCTCTCGGAGGCGGCGTCGCCGACCCCGGGCTGTTGCTCCATCCGCGCGACGACAGGTCCATCGCCGCGCTCGTTCGTATCGACCTCGCAGACGGGGCAATGGGCCTGCTTGCCAGGGGACCGTGGAGGTCGCTTCCGCGGTCCGTTCGTCGATCGGCATGCGATTGATTGGGTTGACCAAAGCTCGCGGCGCGCGTCGGCGGCGATGACCGCCGCGGTCAGCCTCGTCGCCTCGACGATCAGCCCGGCGCCGGCCTTGCGCTCGCCGCCCGGCTCGTGCAGGGAGGGCGGAGCGGCGCGTCTGGGCGTCGGGCGCGGAACGAGCGATGAAACGGGTGATGGACGTCCTGTGGCCGGCGATCGGGCTCGGGGCGGTGGCGTTTACCTCCTGGTTGCTTTTCAAGGAGTTGCGAGGCCTGTCGATCGCCGACGTCGGCGCGGCGGTTGCAGCCATTTCCCCGCTTCATTGGGCGCTGGCGGTCGGCGCGACCGGCCTCGCCTACGCAGCGCTGGCTTGGTACGACCAGATCGGGCTCGCCCATCTCGGGCGCCGGTTGAACTGGCGCTATATCGCGCTGGTCTCCTTCACCGCCTACGCGCTTGCGCACAACATCGGCGCCTCGGTTTTCTCGGGCGCCGTCGTGCGCTACCGCGCCTATTCGACCAAGGGGCTCGGCATGGCGGAGGTCGGCGTGCTCGTCGCCTTCTGCTCCTTCACCTTCACGATGGGCAACCTGTTGCTCGGCGGTCTGACGCTGGAGATTCATCCCGAGCTGGCAAGGCGCTACGTCGATCTCCCGGATTGGGCCGGGCGTCTCGCCGGTCTCGCGTTGCTTGGCGGGCCGGGCCTCTATGCGGTCGGGTCGCTGCTGCGCTTCGCGCCGCTGAAGGTCCGCGGCTTCGAACTGGTCTATCCCCGGCCGCCAATCGCGGCGCGGCAATTGCTCGCCGGGCCGTTCGAGCTGATCGGCGCGGCGGGGATCATCTATTTCGCCTTGCCGCAGGTCGGCAATCCCGGCTTCGCCACGGTGCTCGGCGTCTTCCTCGCCTCCTTCACGCTGGCGCTGGTCAGCCACGCGCCGGGCGGCCTCGGCGTTTTGGAATATTCGTTTCTCAAGGCGATTCCCGAGGCGCCGCCCGCCAATGTGCTGGCCGCGCTGCTTGCGTTCAGACTGCTCTATCTTATTTTGCCGTTGCTGTTCTCGCTCGTCGTCGTCGTCGTTTTCGAGCGCGAGCGGATCGGCGAGCGGGTTCGCAGCAGAAGCCGAGGGTGAGCCATGTCCGCGAGGATAGCGATTGAGGCGAGCGACGTCCTCCTGGTCATCGACGTGCAGAACGATTTTCTTGCCGGCGGGGCTTTGGCGGTTCCCGAGGGCGAGGCGATCGTGCCGCTGGTCAATCGCCTGATCAAGGCCTTCGCCCACGTTGTCGTCACCCAAGACTGGCACCCGCAAGACCACGCCTCTTTCGCCTCCACACACGACGGCGCCAAGCCGTTCGACGTCGTCACGGCGCCCTACGGCGAGCAACGGTTGTGGCCGGACCATTGCGTCAAGGGCGGGCCGGGCGCGGCGCTGCATGCAGCGCTCGATGTCGATTCGGCGTTCCTGATCTTGCGCAAAGGCATGAACCCAGGGGTCGATTCCTATTCCGCCTTCACCGAAGCCGACGGCAAGACGACGACCGGACTGGCGGCGCTGCTCAAGGCGAGGGGCGCGCGCCGAGTGTTTGCTTGCGGCCTCGCCACCGATTATTGCGTCGCCCATTCCGCGCTCGACGCGCGCGCCGCCGGCTTCGAGACCTTCGTCATCGACGACGCCTGCCGCGCCATCGACGCCGACGGCTCGCTGGACGCCGCCTGGGCCAAGATGAACGCCGCGCAGGTATGGCGCATCCCAGCGCGCGAGATTTTGGGGTAGGGCGGATTCGCCGCGGGCGCCGTCTTTACCTGCGCTTAACCGACCCGGTCCCATGACTGGCCTCAGCCTCTCCCAACGCCGGACGAAGCCGCCTTCCCAATGATCACGCTGTATCATCATCCGTTCTGTCCCCATTCGCGCTTCGTCCGCTTGGCGCTCGGCGAATTCGGCATCGAGCCGGCGTTGATCGAGGAGCGGCCATGGGAGCGGCGCCGCGAATTCCTGCTGCTCGCCGCCGAGGGCGCGACGCCGGTCATGGTCGAGGACAGCGCCCCGAGCTTGCCCGGCGCCGACGTCATCGCCGAATATCTCGACGAAACGCGCGGCCTCGGCCTCGGCGATCGGCGCCTGATGCCGGACGATCCGCTCGGCCGCGCCGAGGTTCGGCGTCTGATGCGCTGGTTCAACGACAAGTTCTTCGCCGAATCGAGCCAATTGCTGGTGACGGAAAAGATATACAAGCGCTTTATGTCGCCCGGGCGCGGCGGCGGCGGGCCGGACATGGCGGCGGTGCGCGCCGGGCGCGCCAATTTGCGCTATCATCTGCGCTACATCGGGCATCTCATCGGCGCCCGCAAGTGGCTCGCCGGGGAGCGGCTGAGTTACGCCGATCTGGCGGCGGCGGCGCACCTGTCCTGCGTCGATTATCTCGGCGACGCGCCGTGGGGCGAAAACGAGACGGCCAAGGCATGGTATGCGCGGATCAAATCCCGTCCTTCGTTTCGAGCGTTGCTCGGCGAACGGCTGGCGGGGATGGCGGCGAGCCCGACCTACGCCGATCTCGACTTCTGAGGCAGCTGCGCGCCAAGGCGGGCGAACTCGGCTTCGACGCTTGCCGCGTTTCGGCGGCGAGCCTGCCCATCGGCGCGCGCGAAAACCTCGCGGCATGGCTCGCCGCCGGCGCGCACGGCGAAATGGACTGGATGACCGAGACGTTCGAGCGCCGCGCCGATCCGAAGCTCCTATGGCCCGAAGCGCGAAGCGTCGTCATGCTGGCGATGAACTATGGCCCCACGGTCGATCCCCTCGAGGCGACGCGTCATCGTAGCGACGCGGCGATCTCGGTCTATGCGCGCCGCCGCGACTATCACGACGTGATCAAGGGACGCCTGAAGACGCTCGCCGCCTGGCTCATCGCGGCGGCGCGCCCCGAGAAAGCCGAAGTCAAGGTCTTCGTCGACACGGCGCCGGTGATGGAGAAGCCGCTTGCCGCCGCGGCGGGCCTGGGCTGGCAAGGCAAGCACACCAATCTCGTCAGCCGCCAATTCGGCTCCTGGCTGTTTCTCGGCGCGATCTTCACCGATCTCGCATTTGCCCCCGACACCGCCGAGAGCGACCATTGCGGCGCGTGCCGCGCCTGCCTCGACGTCTGCCCGACGCGCGCTTTTCCCGCGCCCTATCGGCTCGATGCGCGCCGCTGCATCTCCTATCTCACCATCGAGCACAAGGGGACAATCGCGCCGGAATTGCGCGAAGCGATCGGCAACCGCATCTATGGCTGCGACGATTGTCTGGCGGTCTGTCCGTGGAACAAATTCGCGCGCGAGGGGCGCGAAGCCAAGTTCGCCGCGCGCGAGGATCTCGCGCATCCGCCGCTCGCCGAACTCGCCGCTCTCGACGAGCCGAGCTTCCGACGCCGCTTCGCCGGCGGGCCGATCAAGCGCATAGGCCACGCGCAATTCCTGCGCAACGTGATGATCGCGGTCGGCAACTCGGGCGACCCGGCGCTGATCGGCGCGGCGCGCGCCGGACTCGCGGCGCGATCGGCGCAAACGCGAGCAATGGCGGTCTGGGCGCTCGCGCGCCTTTGCCCGGCCGAGGAATTTTCTGCACTGGCGGACGAACACGCGGAGGCGGAACCCGATGCGGACGTCGCGCGCGAATGGCGCGCCGAACGGACCGCCCCGGCGAAGCCTTGAAGCCTCGCAGGGCCGGCGACTGACACGGTTACGCCGGGAAACAGGTTCGATCGAAAGCCGAGCGAAGCGACGCTTCAATGCGTCAGGACGCGCTCTGTCTCGTGCTTGAGTTTTTCGATTTCGTCTTTGAGTTGGAGTTTCTTGCGCTTCAATTCATGGAGTTTCAAATCGTCGGCTGACGGGTGCGCTTCTTCCGAGGCGATCGCGCTTTCGATGGCCTGATGACGGCGCACAAGTTCCGTCAAATGCGATTCGAGGGACATTGGCAAAACTCCCTTTCTTTTCGACGAAGAAATTGTGACACATCGCCGACGGCTTGCAAGCCCGAAATTGCGCCTCGAGCGATCAATTCCTTGCCGCCGTTGACAACATTTTAAAGGCTGTGCGCGCCGCGCCACACATGAGTCGGGCGGCCTTGCGAACTCGCCCTCGGGCTCGCATATTCGCGCGCGGGCGCTCGCGAGGGGCGGCGCCGATTCGGGCGAAGCGTAGCATGGCGCCGGAGAATTTGAGCGAGGAAGAACGCGCGGTTCTGTCGGGTCAATTGGAGCGTCTGCGCGAAGAGCACCGCGACCTCGACGCCGCCATCGAAGCGCTCCGCGAGGCCGGGCAGAGCGACCAGTTGCAGTTGCAACGGCTGAAGAAGCGCAAGCTCCAGTTGCGCGACCGATTGACGCAACTCGAGGACGCGCTGACGCCCGACATCATCGCCTGACGAGGCGGCGCGGGCGGCCCGCGACCTCGCGGCGATATGAACGCGCGCGCGATTGCCGCCGGCTTCGTCTGCGGCGTAACAGGCGGACCTCGGCGCCCGCGGGAGGCGCCGAACGGGGGCGCGGAGACAAACGTGACGCATGCCGAGGAGCCGCCGCCTGACCCGCCTCGCGGGTTGCCGCAATCGGAGGAGCCAGCGCAGGAAGGCGGCCGCGACGTCGCCAACATCGTCGCCCTCATCTTTGTCATTGCGCTGGCGGTCGGCGCCATCTGGCTCTTCAACGCGATCCAGCGCGATAACGAAATCCTGAATTGCGTCGCCTCCGGCCGGCGCAACTGCGAGGAACCGATCCGCCCCGCCGCGCCGGCGCCGTAAGCTGTGCGTAGGATCGCCCCGAATCCGGAGCCGCTCGATGCCCTATCGCGCCAACGCCGATCTGCCGCCCTCGGTGCGAGGCCATCTGCCCGAGCACGCGCAGGACATCTATCGCGAGGCGTTCAACCATGCCTTCGCCGCGCACGAAGGCGACCCGCGCCAGGAAGAAGCGGCGCACCGCATCGCCTGGGCGGCGGTCAAACGCCGCTACGAGAAGGTCGGGGACGATTGGGTGGAGCGGGGCTGACGCAACGGAGCGGGCTCGTTCGCAATCGGGCTCTTACCGGCAGGGAACCGTCCTGTATTCGGTGTGCGAGACGCCGAGCGCCCAGCGCCGCCGGACGCCGGCGTAGGGGCTCTGCAGCAGCGCAAGAACCGGCGTGACCCCGGAGCCGCAAGCGGACGCCGCCACGGTCGATGACGATGGCGAGCGGACGCCCGCCGCTCGCCGCCACGGCGGCGTCGAGGTCGGCGTCATCGGCGATCGTCCCGCCGTTGATCCCCACGATGACGTCGCCGGGGCGAACGCCTGCCCGTTCGGCGGGGGTGTCGGCGATCACCTCTTCGACCCGCGCCCCGGCCGCGAACGCCTATTGTCGCGGCGGCGCCGGCTGATAGGCCCTTTCCGCGCACATGGCGGGGGCGCCTGGAGCCGCGGCGAGGCTCAGCGCCAATAGAGCGGCGCCGGTCAGCAAAGCCCGTTCCATCGCGATTCCACCTCGAAGGATCGATCGGCAGTCCCTCGATTTCGTCGCATGGCGAAAGGCGCGCTCGCGCCTTCGGCAATCATAGGCGCATTACGGGACAAGCGTCCAAAATCGATTGCCGTCAATCGGGAACGGCGGCTCCTTTTCGGCCGCGCGACTTTTCACGCTGGAATTACTGCTGAGAGTGTTGAAGAACGCCGAGAGGCGAGAGAGTGTAACGGATCAACCGAATGGAGGCGCTCGATGATCATCAGAGAGTGGCGCGCTCGCGCGAGTGAATCGAGAGCCGACGCGTACCCCAGGCATTTTCGCAACCACGTTTTGCCGGAACTGCGCGGCCGCTTCGGGTTCTTGGGCGCATCGCTGTGCCGAAGACCGCTGAACGGAAATATCGAGTTCGTAGTGCTGACGCGTTGGCGGTCGATTGACGGGATTCGCGACTTTGCCGGA
>CAVWKL010000113.1:0-13418 GCA_963755075.1 uncultured Alphaproteobacteria bacterium | reverse complement strand
CAGGAATTCTCCATAATGGCTGCGCTAGAGTGAGTTGGCGCCTGGAACCGATTCGCGACGCGCGACGAGCAAGCTGTGTCCCCAAGGTTCTTTCCTGATAGCATCCGCGTTATAGTTGGTTGCTCGGTACAGTCACGGTCGCATGTCGGATTCAGAAAGGAATGACGATGGCACCCAGCTTCACAGGCGGTGGGCGGATGGTGGCGCACAACATGGTCACGACGCAGTTCGAACTGGACGGCTTTCGGGCGACGCGCACGCTGGGAGTGGTGCGCGGCATCGTGGTGCGTTCGCGCTCGATCTTTGGCACGATCGGCGCCGCCATCCCGGCCCTCGCGCGCCTCGCGCCGGCAGGCCGCGTCGCGACGCTGCTGGCGTGGAGCGATGCGGGGCGGACAAGCTTGATCGGCGTGGCCGCGCTCGAGTTTCCGCGCCTGTCGCTCGGCTTGGCGCGCGTCTGGCGCAACGAACAGGCCGGGCTCGCCGCGATCGCGCTTGATCGCGAGGCGGGCGGGCGCGCGTTGAGCGCGATGTGCGCCTGGCTCCGGCGCGAACGGCGCGGCGTCGTCGGACTGGCGCTGCCGTCCGTGGAGAGGGATGGAACGATGGCTCGGATCGTCTCGACCCTTGCCGCGCGGGAATCGCTGCGCCTGGAGACCCTCAGGGTCCACCGGCGCGCCGCCCTGCCGGCCGGGCCGGCGTCGCGTTTCGAAGCCGCTCTCGACAAGAAGCGCCGCAAGGAATGGGCGCGCCAACGCCGGCGTCTGGAAGAATGCGGCCGGGTGAAAACGCTCGCCGTCGACGACGCCAGCGGCGTCGAAGCGTTCTTGGCGTTAGAGCAAAGCGGATGGAAAGGCGCGCGCGGATCGGCGCTCGCCGCCGACGCCGCTCGCGCGGCGTTCACGCGCGAAATGCTCGCCCGATTCGCCTCGCGCCGCCAGCTTCAAACGCACAGCCTGGCGCTCGACGGCGAACCGATCGCCATTGGCCTCGTGTTGCGCTCCGGCGCGAGAGCCTTCTACTGGAAGACCGCCTACGACGAGCGCTTCGCCGACTATTCCCCGGGATTGCAGCTGACGCTCGATCTGTCGCGCGCCTTGGAGCGCGAGCCGGGCCTGACGCTCGTCGATTCGTGCGCGATGTCGGGCCATCCGATGATCGACCGGCTGTGGCGCGGGCGCCTCGAACTCGCCGATCTCGCGCTGGCGCTAGACTCCGACCGCGCGCGCCGCTTCGCTTTGGGGCTTGCCGCGGCCAAGACGAGAGAACGGTTGAAGGAAGTCGCCAAGCGCGGCGTCGGCTTGCTGCTGCGCCACAAACGTTCGTAGAGCCGGCGATTTGGCGTGAGAAAGCCGACCTCGACGATGTCGGACGAACGGCGGCGGCGAAATCGTAAATACACGTTTGTATCGCGAAACAGACGTAATAATCGCGTCATCGCCGTCCCGTAACGACGAAGTGACCGGCTTGGCCAGGCCTCCCCGAGTTAAGGGGTGGCGCGGGGGACGTCATTCGCATAAACGTCTTCCGGTATGGGAAAGATTCGGTAAACTTGTCGACTTTATGGTAAGCGACGGGTGAACTGGGGGCGGCGGGCGCGAGCATGATGGGCAGAATTTTCACGATTGGCGCGGCGTTATTGGTCGGCGCGTTGTTGAGCGGGTGCTCTCCGATCGAAACGCAGATCGGGGTGGACACGCATCTGACCGCCCGTGACAAGACGATGTTGGCGCTCGCGCCGCCGGAGGAATGGTCGATCCCGATCGTGCGCAATCGCGTCCCCGACCCGACGGGCGAGCCGGCGGGAACGATCGTCGTCGACACCGGGTCGAAGCACCTCTATTTTGTGCTGCCGGGCAAGCAGGCGATCCAATACCAGGTCGCGACCGGCGCGGAAGCCTATGGCTGGGCCGGCCGCGCCACCGTCGGGCACATGGTCGAATGGCCGCAGTGGATGCCGACCGCCTCGATCATGCAACGCTGGCCGGAATTCAGGGCCTATATCGCCCACGGGCCGCTGGCCGGCGCTTACGACAATCCCCTGGGCGCGCGCGCGCTCTATCTCTATCAGGGCAATCGCGACACGCTTTACCGCATTCACGGCACCAACGAGCCCGACGAGATTGGTCAGGCCGTGTCTTCCGGCTGCATTCGCATGCGCGATCTCGACGTGATCGACCTTTACAGTCGGGTCCACGTCGGCACCCCGGTCGTGGTGAAATAGCCGCGACCAACCGCCAGACCGACGCCGCTCGAATGCCGTTCGAGCGCGGCGTCAGCGCCAGAGAGGAGGCCCGAGGATGATTTCGCCTGTCAAACCCCTGGTCACCGCGACCGCCGTCAACACCGGCGGCCGCAACGGCCATTCCGAAACGACGGATAAGTCGGTCAGCGTCGATCTTTCCGTGCGGAAGGAAATGGGCGGCCCCGGCAAGCCCGGAACGACGACGCCCGAGCACCTGTTCGCGGCGGGCTACGCCGCCTGTTTCGGCGGCGCGCTCGATTTTGTCGCCCACAGCCACAAGAAGAGCGCCGCCGGCGCGAGCGTGACCTGCTCGGTCGGCGTCGGCCCGCGCGAGGCGGGCGGCTTCGGCATCGTCGTCAACATGCGCGTCGTCGATCCGTCTTTGCCGCAGGCCGAACTCGAGCAATTCGTCCACGAAGCCCACGAGAACGTCTGCCCCTATTCGCACGCGACGCGGGGCAATGTCGCGATCGATTTCGAGGTCGTGGGCGGCTAGCCCAAGAGCTCCGCAGGGACGCGCGTAACGCCGTGACGGGGCGGAACGCGCGCTTTTGGCGTCTCGGCCCGCCACGGCAAGGCGATTGCGACGCAACCGTCAGCGCGGCGGGCCATCGCGCTTCACTTTGATCGATTCGACGACGCGGCGCCGCGGGGCGCCTGCGACGCGCGCCGGCCATTGGCGGTTGGACGTTCTCCGATCGGGCGCGAGGCGCGGCGCCAAGCGGCGCCCTCGGCTTGCAATTTCGCGGCGAAACCATCAGGTTCTCGCCAGCTTGGATAAGACGACGCTCGGCGTCGAAATCCTTGTCCGCGATCATCGGGAGGCCGGCCATAGACGACAGACCGCGCGCCGCGCCCGATCCCCTTTCGCCGGTCGCGCTCGCCGATCGCTTCGATCTGACAAAGTCGCGCGTGCTGCTCAACGGCGCGCAGGCCGTGGCGCGTTTGTTGCTGGCGCAGAAGCAGCGCGACCGCCGCGCCGGGCTCGAAACCGGCGGCTTCGTCTCCGGATATCGCGGCTCGCCGGTCGGCGGGCTCGATCAGCAGTTTCTCAAATTGGCGGACCTGTTCGCCGCCAGCGACATCCATTTCGAGCCCGGCCTCAACGAGGAGCTCGCGGCGACCGCGATCTGGGGAACGCAGCAGGCGGAGCTGTGCGGCGAGGGCCGCTTCGACGGCGTTTACGCCCTGTGGTACGGCAAGGGCCCGGGCGTCGATCGCTCCGGCGACGTCTTCCGCCACGCCAATCTCGCGGGAACCTCGCGCCACGGCGGCGTCATCGCGTTGATGGGCGACGACCCTACCGCCGAATCCTCGACCACCGCGCACCAATCGGAATTCGCCTTCGTCGATGCGATGATGCCGGTGCTGTCGCCCGCCGGCGTGCAGGAAATCCTCGATTACGGCGCGCTCGGCTGGGCGCTCAGCCGTTACGCCGGCGTCTGGGTTGGTCTGAAATGCCTCAAGGACACCGTCGAATCAACCGCCGTGGTCGACGCCGCGCTCGACCGCGTCGCGCCCGTCGAGCCGCCCGACTTTGCGATGCCGCCGGGCGGCCTCTCCATCCGCAGGAACGACGGCGTCCTGGCGCAGGAGGCGCGCCTGCACGAGCACAAGCGCGCCGCGGTCGTCGCCTGGATCGCCGCCAACCGGCTAAACCGCATCGTCGCCTCTGGCGGCGCCAACCCCAAGATCGGCGTCGCGACCATCGGCAAATCCTATCTCGACGTCCGCCAGGCGCTCGACGAACTGGGGATCGACGGGGCGCGTTGCGACGCGCTCGGGCTGCGCCTCTATAAGCTCGGCTGCGCCTGGCCGATCGAGCCGGCGGGGCTGCATGCTTTCACGTCCGGACTGTCGCAGATCATCGTCGTCGAGGAGAAGCGGGCGCTCGTCGAGGCGCAGCTTCGCGAGGAGCTTTACGGCGCGCCCCATCAGCCCGTCGTCGTCGGCAAGCGCGACGAAGCCGGGCAATGGCTTTTCCCCGCCAAGGGCGCGCTCGATCCCCAGGCCATCGCGATCGCGATCGGCGAACGGCTGTTGAAGTTCAGCCCCGACCCCAATCTCGCTGCGGCGTTGGCGCGCGTCCGCAAGACCCGCGCCGAGCTGGCCGAGATCCGGGAGGCGGCCGCGCGCACGCCCTATTTCTGCTCGGGCTGCCCGCACAATCGTTCGACCCTCGTGCCCGAGGGCGCGCGCGCCTACGCCGGCATCGGCTGCCATTACCTGGCGTTGTTCATGGACCGCAACACCGAGGGCTTCACCCAGATGGGGGGCGAGGGCGCCAATTGGGTCGGCGAATCGCATTTCTCCAAGCGGCGCCATGTGTTTCAGAATCTCGGCGACGGCACCTACAACCATTCCGGCGCGCTGGCGCTGCGCTGGGCGATCGACGCCAAGGTCAACATCACCTACAAGATCCTGTTCAACGACGCGGTGGCGATGACGGGGGGCCAACGGCACGAAGGCGGGCTCGACGTTCCCCAGATCGCCCGTCAGGCGACCGCCGACGGCGCGAGGCGCGTGGTCGTCGTCGCCGACGACGTCGGCAAGTATCCCAAGACGACGCAATGGCCCCCGGGCGTCAGCCTGCGCCCGCGCGACGACCTCATCGAGGTCGAGAAGGAGCTCAGCGCGATCGAGGGCGCGACCGTGCTCATCTACGATCAGACCTGCGCCGCGGAAAAGCGGCGCCGGCGCAAGCGCGGCCAATATCCGGACCCCGACAAGCGCGTCTTCATCAACGAACGCGTCTGCGAGGGATGCGGCGACTGCGGCGTCAAATCCAATTGCGTTTCGGTGCAGCCGCTGGACACCGAATTTGGCCGCAAGCGCCAGATCGATCAGTCGAGCTGCAACAAGGACTATTCCTGCGTCGACGGCTTCTGCCCGTCGTTCGTCACCGTCGAAGGGGCGCGGCCGAAGGCGGCGCTGCCGAAAGCGCTCGCGGCGCCGGAAGTTCCCGAGCCCGCCAGGCGCGAGATCGGCCTGCGCCCCTACGCGATCCTCGTCACCGGAATCGGGGGAACCGGCGTCGTCACCGTCGGCGCGATTCTCGCCATGGCCGCCCATCTCGAAGGCAAGGGTTGCGGCGCCATCGACATGGCCGGGCTCGCGCAGAAGGGCGGCGCGGTGTTCAGCCACGTCAAGCTCGCGCGCCGCCCCGAGGATATCCACGCGATCCGCGTCGGTGCCGGCGAGGCCGATCTGATCCTCGGCGGCGATCTCGTGGTCACCGGCGCGAAGGGGGCGCTCGCCGCGATGGGCGGGGCGGAGACCGGCGTCGTCGTCAACAGCGCCGAAGTCTTTCCCGGCGACTTTACCCGCAATCCGGATTTCGCCCTGCAGGGCGAACGGGTGAAACAGTCGATCCAGTCGCGTTGCGCCGGCCAAGCGCGGTTCATCGACGCGAGCGCCGCGGCGACGGCGCTGTTCGGCGCGGCCATCGGCGCCAACCTGTTCCTCCTCGGGTACGCCTACCAAGCCGGTCTCGTGCCGCTCTCGGCCGCGGCGCTGCGCCGCGCCATCGCGCTCAACGGCGAGGCGACCGCGATGAATCTCTCCGCCTTCGATTGGGGGCGCGCGGCCTTCGCCGATCCCGCCTGCCTTGCGCCCTACGTCACGGGGGGCGCGCCACGCCCGCCCGCCGAGCAAACCCTTGCCGCGCTCGTGGCGCGGCGCGCCGAATTTCTCGCCGCCTATCAGGATCGGCGCTACGCCGGGCGCTATCGCGCCACGGTCGAGGCGGTGGCGCGGGCCGAGCGCGAGCGCGCGCCGGGCGGCGAGGCGCTGGCCGAGACGGCGGCGCGCAATCTCTTCAAGCTGATGGCCTACAAGGACGAATACGAGGTCGCGCGGCTCTATTGCGACGGCGCCTTCGAGGCTGAGCTTCGCCGCGCCTTCGACGGCGATCTCAAGCTGACCTTCCGGCTTGCCCCGCCGTTCATGACGCATTGGGGTCGCGGCGGCCGCGAACCCAGGACGATGAGCTTCGGGCCCTGGATGATGAAGGCGTTCCGCGTTCTCGCCGCGTTGCGCGGCTTGCGCGGCACGCGCTTCGATGTCTTCGGCTATGGCGCCGAGCGGCGCGCCGAGCGCGCTCTCGTCGCCGATTACGAAGCCCTCTGCGGCGAGCTGGCGGCGGGGTTGGGGCCGGACAATCGCGCAACGGCGCTGGCGCTGGCGGCGCTGCCGGAGACGATCCGTGGCTTCGGCCCGGTGAAGGCGCGGGCGATGGCGGCGGCCGAAGCGGAGCGCCGCCGGCTGTTGGCGATCTGGCGCGCGCCGCCCGAGGCAAGGCAGGCGGCGGAGTAGTCGGCGTCCGCCAAGTATCGAGCCAAACGTGCGGAGCGACTGGCGCCGTCAGATCGACCCGCAGTCGAGCCCATACCGCTCCTTCATCTCGCGCCGCTCTTCGGCCGTGGCGTGCGCCAGCGCCGGGCAAGCCGTCGCGTTGCCGACGATCTTGCCGTCCTGCCAATACATCCAGTCGCCGATGTCTTGCCGGGTGAAATGGATGGTCTGGCCGAACGACACGTTGTGCAGCGTGTCGGGGTCGTTGGCGAGGCGCGCGGAAAAGCCCGCGCCGTCAACGGTGAGAGCGTTCGTCCAGAACCACTCGACGGCCCCGGGCGCGCCGGGCCTCACGACCGCGTAACCGGGAGCCTCCGGCGTATCGATGAGGCCGATCTTGAGGGAAAACCGCTCGGCGCCGGGCGGCGGATCGCGCCATTTCGCCAGGAAGTCGTCGAGCGTCGCCGCCGCCTTGGCGAAGGCCGCGCTCATCGCGGGATCGCCCTTGGGAACCTTGGCGACCGGGTTGGGGTCGCCGGCGAAGGCCATCCCCTGAAAAAGGAGCCCCGACAGGAGCGCCGCCGCGAGGACATTTGCGCCCGCGCGAAACTGAACCCCACCGAATGGTCTCGGCGATGACTTGGACATGCTGCTCCCCGCGCCGGCGAACGACGACGACCCCCGCGCCGCCGACATCGACATTACGGTCCGCGGCGCGTCTCGGAGCGCCGACGCCCGGAGGGTCGGCGTCCTATTCGGCCGTCGCCTTCGCCGCTGGATTGTTGGGATGGGCGGTCCAGTTGAGCGGCGGCTGAGCATAGTCGAGCCCGGTGCGCGGATCGACGCCCGCCGTCTTGTGCACGAGCGTGACGCAATTCTCGACCGGGCAGACGAGCACGCACAAATTGCAACCGACGCATTCCGCGTCGTTGACGACGAATTTGCGCTCGCCGTTCACGGTGGCGAAAATCGCCTGATGGGACGTGTCCTCGCAGGCGATGTGGCAGCGCCCGCACTTGATGCAGAGATCTTGATTGATTTCCGCCTTGGCGACGTAATTGAGATTGAGGAACTGCCAGTCGGTCACGTTGGCAATTGCGCGGCCGCGGAAATCGTCGATGCGCTGGCAACCCTTGCGGGCGAGAAAATCCTTCAGACCGGAGGTCAACTCGTCGATGATCTTGAAGCCGTAGGTCATCGCCGCCGTGCACACCTGCACGTTGCCGGCGCCCAGCGCGATGAACTCGGCGGCGTCGCGCCACGTCGTCACGCCGCCGATTCCCGAGATCGGCAACCCCGCGGTCTCCGGGTCTCGGGCGATTTCCGAAACCATCGACAGCGCGATCGGCTTGACCGCCGGGCCGCACATGCCGCCGTGGGTGCCCTTGCCGTCGATCGCGTAGGTCGGCGCCATCGCGTCGAGATCGACGCCCATGATCGAATTGACGGTGTTGATCAGCGAGACCGCGTCGGCGCCGCCCTTCTTGGCGGCGCGCGCGGGAGGGCGGATGTCGGCGACGTTGGGCGTCAGTTTGACGATCACCGGCATGCGCGTGTGGGCCTTGCACCAGCGCGTGACCATCTCGATGTACTCGGGCACTTGGCCGACCGCCGAGCCCATGCCGCGCTCCGACATGCCGTGCGGGCAGCCGAAATTCAACTCGACGCCGTCGCACTCCGTTTCTTCCACCCGGGCGAGGATCTTGCGCCATGAGTCTTCGTCGCACGGGACCATCAGCGAGACCACCAGCGCGCGGTCGGGCCAAGCGCGTTTGACTTCCTTGATCTCGTGCAGATTGAACTCGAGATTGCGGTCGGTGATCAGCTCGATGTTGTTCAGCGCGAGCACCCGCCGGTCGGGGCCGTGGATGGCGCCGTAGCGCGCGCCGGAAACATTGACCACCGGCGGCCCCTCCTCGCCGAGCGTCTTCCAGACGACGCCGCCCCAGCCGGCGCGATAGGCGCGCTCAACGTTGATTCTGCGGTCGGTCGGCGGCGCCGAGGCGAGCCAGAATGGATTGGGCGACTTGATGCCGACGAAACTGGCGCTGAGATCGACCATGTCGTCCTCCTTCAGCCCTGGGCCTTGGACTTCAACGCCGCGTCGATCGAACGCGCCGCCTGCTTGCCGTCTTCCACCGCGCTGACCGTGAGGTCCAGCCCGCCCGCGACGCAGTCGCCGCCCGCCCACACGCCGGGCAGGCTGGTGCGCCGTTCCTCGTCGACGACGATGCGCCCGTCCTGAGCGCACTTCACCGCCGCCCCGCCCAGCGCCTCCGGCGCCGCCGTCTGGCCGATCGCGATGAACACCACGTCCGCCTCGACGCGATAGGCGCGCCCGGCGCCGACCAGCGCGCCGCCTTCTTCGCGAGTGCGCTCGAAGAGGGCGCCGCTCGCGGCGCCGCCGTGACTTTCGAGCGCCACCGGGCGCGCCCAAGGACGGATGAGCACGCCGTTGGTCTGCGCGAGTTCGCGTTCGTATCGGCTCGCCCTCATCTGATGGACGCCGCGTCGATAGGCGATCGTCACCCGATCGGCGCCGAGGCGCTTCGACTGCACCGCCACGTCCACCGCGGTCATGCCGCCGCCGACCACGAGGATGCGCCGTCCGACCGGCAGCTTGCTCAGATCCGGGGCCTGGCGGAGCTCGGCGATATAGTCGACCGCGTCGATGACGTTGGCGAGTTCGCCCTCGCCCGCCAGGCCGAGCTTGTTGGTCGCGGCGAGGCCCAGGCCGAGGAACACCGCGTCGTAATCGGCGCGCAGCGCCTCGAGCGAAAGATCGCGCCCCAAGGCGAGGCCGTGCTTCACCGTGACGCCGCCGATCGAGAGAATGAAGGCGACTTCCTTGGCGGCGAAATCGTCCGGCGCCTTGTAGGCGGCGACGCCGTACTCATTGAGCCCGCCGGACTTCTCGCGCGCCTCGAAAATCGTGACCTCGTGGCCCTCGACCGCGAGCGCATGGGCGCAGGCGAGGCCGGCCGGGCCCGCGCCGACGACGGCGACGCGCTTGCCGGTTGCCGCGGCGCGGGTGAACGGGGTCTTGCCGGTCGCCATCTGCGCATCGACCGCGTAGCGTTGAAGCCGGCCGATTCGCACCGGCTTGCCTTCGGCCGCCTCGCGCACGCAGGCCTGCTCGCACAAAGTCTCGGTCGGGCACACCCGCGCGCACATGCCGCCCATGATGTTGGCGTCGAGAATGGTGCGCGCCGCGCCGAGCGCGTTGCCCGCGGCGATTTGACGAATGAAAAGGGGAACGTCGATCGAGGTCGGGCAGGCGCGCACGCACGGCGCGTCGTAGCAGAAATAGCAGCGATCCGCCTCGACGCTCGCCTCATGCGCGCCCAGCGGCGGATGAAGATCGGAGAAATTCGCCTTCAGCGTCGCTTGGTCCAGACGGCCCTGCGCGACGTCGGCGATTCCCGGCATTTCGGAGACGATTCCCATTGCGGCTCTCCTGCGGCTCGGGGGATCGAGCGCGTTCCCTAGAAATCCTGACCGATCGGTCAAAATGTTCGCCCGGCTCGCTCCTTGTGTCAAGAGCGGCCGGCGCGTTGCGCGTCGGCCGGGGCGCGACTAGTTTCGCGCCAACGGTCTGCGTCGTTGCGACGCAGCGGAGGCTTCGCCGAAACACGCCACACGTGCGTCGCGTGGCTTTTGCCTGCCGTCGGCGTTGGAAGGGCATGATGAAGCGTCCAACCGTGCATGTCATCGGCGCGGGCTTTTCCGGGCTTTCAGCGGCGGTCCAGCTCGCGGCGTCGCGCGATGCGCAGATTGTCATACACGAAAGCGCCGATCGCGCGGGCGGCCGGCGTCGAACTTTTTTCGACGAGACGACCGCCATGACGCTCGACAGCGGCCACGACCTTGTGTTGTCGACTTGGCGATCCGCCCTGACGATGATCGAATCGATCGGCGCGCGCGACGAATGGCGCGAACTCGCGCCGGGCGGGATCGCCTTCGCCGACATGGCGAGCGGCGAACGCTGGACGCTGCGGCCCAACCGGGGGCCGATTCCCTGGTGGGTTCTCGATCCGCGCCGGCGCGCGCCGCAGACGCGGGTGAGGGACTACTGGCCCTTGGCGCGGCTGCGCCGTCCTCCCGCGACCGCGCTCCTCCGCGACTATGCGCCGAGCGACGGTCCCGCCGCCGAGCGTCTCTGGCGCCCGTTCGCGCTGGCCGCGCTCAACACCGACCTCGATCGCGCCTCGGCGCGTCTGGCCGGCGCCGCGCTCGGCGAGACGCGGCTCGGCGGCGCGCGGCCGCTGACCCCGGTTCACGGACTGGCCCGCGCCTTCGTCGACCCCGCGCTGAAGACCTTGCACCGACGCGGCGTCGCGATCCGCTTCGAGCGCCAGCTCGCCGCGCTCGATTTTTCCGGCGGGCGCGTCGCAGGACTGGAATTCGAATTCGACCGCGTCGTTCTCGCGCCTGGCGACGCCGTGATCCTGGCGACCCCGCCGCGCGTGACGGCGGCCCTCGCGCCGGGATTGAGCGCGCCGCAGGAGTTCAATGGCGCGATATCGGCCCATTTTGCGATGGGCGCGCCGCGCGGCGCGCCGCCGATCCTTGGCGTCGTCAACGGCGCGTTCCACTGGATGTTTTGCCGCGACGACCGCATTTCGGTCGCGATCCGGGACGCCGACGCTCTGATGGAGGCGCCGCGCGAAGGCCTGGCGGCGGATTTGTGGCGCGGCGTCGCGGCGCTGACGGGATTGTCGGACGCCACGCCGGCCTGGCAAATCATCGGGCAGAAGCGCGCCACCTTCGCGGCGACGCCGCAACAGGACGCGTTGCGGCCGAAAGGCGAAACCTCCTGGCGCAATCTCTTTCTCGCCGGCGCCTACGTCCAGACCGGGTTGCCCGACACCTTGGAAAGCGCGGTGCGCTCGGGCGCCGCCGCCGCCGAGCGCGCGGGTCGATGGCTCGAGGCGCTGTGAACCAGGCGATCGCCGGCGCGGCGGCCGATCACGCCGTCGCCAGTTCGAGCCGCAGCGGGCTGCGGAAGGTCGACGACGGCATCCAAGCCAAGGTCTCTTCGACCCGCCTATAGTTCGGCGCGACGCGATGGAACTCCTCCATCGCGATCTTCGCCGCAAGCCGCGCGATCGTCGCGCCGAGGCAGGCGTGCACGGAGCCGCCGAAGCCGAGGTGGCCGCGCGGCTTGCGGGCGAGGTCGTAGACGTCGGCGTTGGGGTATTGCCGATCGTCGCGGTTTCCGGAGCCATAGGCGAGGCAGACGAAGTCGCCCTCGCGCATATGCTGGCCATGCAGCAGGACGTCTCCCGTCACGCAACGACGGAAGCGCTGCGCCGAGGTGTTGTAGCGCAGCGACTCCTCGATCGCGTCGGGCAGCAGTCCGGGGTCGGCGACGACCGCCGCGCGGGCCTCAGGAAAATCGGCGAGGTTTAGCGCCAGCATCGCCAGGAACCCGCCCAGCGACTCGACGCCCGCCATGATCAGCGTCGTGGTCGTCAGCAGCACCTCGCGCTCGTCGAGGCGATCGCCATCGATCTCGGCTAGGGAAAACTGCGAGATGAGGTCGTTTTGCGGATGGGCGCGGCGCTCGGCGATCACCTTGGCGGCGTAATCCTGCATCCAGGCGTAGGCGGCGCGCCTTCGGAACCTGGAAGTGGATTGAAGCACACTTGAAGACAGGCGACTCACCCATCTATCGATATCATTTCGAACTTGCCGCACCGCTCAGCAGATTCAATCTCGGTTCGTTCGCCTTCCACTCCGACGACATCGAGTATGTCTTCGGCACGCTTGACACCAGGCCCGGCGCAGAGTGGCGGCCGGAGGATCGTAAGCTCAGCGAAGAAATGATGAGTTACTGGACAAACTTCGCGAAGACCGGCGATCCGAATGGACCGGGCCTTCCCGAATGGCCAAAATTCGGCGAAGACGACAAGATCATCCACCTGGATAACCCGATCACATCAGGCCCAAGCACAGTCGAGCCACGCTATGAATTTCTTTTGGAAGGAAAGGAGCCTGTGCGGCCCTGAAACGCGTCGCCGGAACTCTATCTCTCAGTGCACGCCTGCAGCCGTAGCAAAGCCTGCGGCTTGGTCCGTCGGGATGGTGCTCACAGGGGGAGGCGCTGCAAATGACGAGTTTTGCGCGTTGATGGCATTCGAGTAATCGGGCCCGAGTCCCAGCTTCACAAGGGCACGCGAGTCGGGCATCAACTTCGTTTGCCAGCCTTGGTCTGCCTGGTACTTCTGCATCGCGGCCTGGGTTGTTGCGTCCCACTTTCCCGTGGCTTCGCCACTAAGATAATGCTCGCGGATCAGGGCCTGCTGAATCTGTGTCACGCGTTCCGGCTCGATTACCTGCTGCCCGCGTACCCGTTTTGTTTTGCGCGAACCCTTATGCGTCTTATGTACGGTGGTTTGCCCGCTCGTGGGAGCCCTGTGAACGCGCGACGCGGATGCAGACGGCATAGTCAGGGCCGTCAAAATAACAAATGCGAAATTTACACGAAGAATTGACAAGGTAATGCTACCTCGAAAAATACGGTGTTAGCCCTCTTGAATGGGTGAAGTTTAGATAAGTGTATTGCATTGCGGCAAGCGCAAAATCGATCCTCCATCAAGAATCGAACCACCTAAAGTAATAAGACGCCGGTTACGGAATTCCGCAACCGGCGTCTGGCGAACTCTTTACTGTAAAGTTCCGCCCACATAGTTGATTCCCTGGTCCGGATGTTTCGGATCGAGCACCTCGAACACTACGTCGTCACCCGTCTTCAGCTTCTTTGCCACAGCATTGAACTGGTCTTTAGTGCCGGTCGGCTGCTTGTTGACGCGGGTGATCACCAGCCCGGGTTCGAGTCCCTGCAGATCGGCAAACGAGCCGGTTCGAACGGACTCAA
>CAVWKL010000112.1:0-9287 GCA_963755075.1 uncultured Alphaproteobacteria bacterium | reverse complement strand
CCGCTGACCATCGCCCGGACCATTCCGCGTTCGATCTGGAGATCGATGACGGAGCCGTTGCGCACATAGGTGCGCCCGCGCGGCAGGCAATTCGCGTAATCGGAATAACGCTAGAGATTGTCGCACCACGCCTTGCCCCAGAAGCTTTCGACGATTTTGCGGCCGTTGATCGCCACCGGCGAGATGGTCTGGCCTTTCTTCTTTAACTTCTCCATTTCGCGGAGAGCTTGGAGTAGCAATTGGTTGTTTATGTCGTCTGCTCAACTCATCGTATTGCTCAGATCATCGCGACGTAGTCGAACGCCGCGATGATCGAGGCGTCGGCAAACGGTAGCTGTGCGTCATGAATATTGTGTCCGCTCCCCCCCAGAACGCCGATCGAGCCGAGCAGCATGAATTCGCCGAGGGACGGCGCAACAAGGCGCTGCCCCGCCATGAAAGCCGCGCCGGGCGACTCGGTCGGCCACGGCGCGGCGACAATCAGCAGGACCGCGCTGATCGCCGCCGTCAGCAAAGAGAAATAGAAGACGATCGCGCCGGTCGGCTCCGATCGCGTCAGTCGGCGCGTTTGGATCATCGCCACTGCGGAGCTCGCGGCCCCGGCCAAGGCGATCATCGCGACCATCGACGCCCGCGCCGCCGCCGCCAAATCGTCCAACCCCTCGCCGAGGCGATCGGACAGCATGACGATGACGCCGATAAAGCCGAGCGCCACCGCCGCCCAGCGATAGACGCGCACGGTCTCGCCCGGCGTTCAGCGCGGCGAGCGGCACGACCATCAGCGGCGTGGCGAAGGTGAGCGCCGTGGCGTCGGCGAGCGGCAGCAGCGACAGCGCGATGAAGTTGGCGAACATGCCTCCCGAACCGGCGATCGAGCGGCCGATATGGCCGAGCTTTCTTTCCGTGCGCAGCGCGTTAGGGAACTCGCCGCGCCAGGCGAGCCAAGCGACCAGCACCGCCAAGGCGAACAGCGAGCGAAACAACACCACCTCGCCGACCGGAAAAATCGGCGAGGCGATCTTGATCAGGGCGGACATCGCGGCGAAGGCGAGCGTCGCCGCGATTTTGAGCGCAATCCCGGTGAACATCGGATCGTTTCAAAACGCGCCGGGAAAGGCGCCGCCGTCGATGAGAATGTTCTGGCCGGTGATGTAGCCCGCCTTGGCGCTGCAAAGAAAGGCGCAGAGCGCGCCGAATTCCTCCGGCGCGCCGTAGCGGCCGGCGGGGATCGCGGCCTCGCGTTCGGCGCGCAGGGCCGCCGGATCGCCGCCGGTCGCCGCCGCGGTCTTGTCCAGCATCGAGCGAATCCGATCGGTATCGAAGGCGCCGGGCTGGATCGCGTTGATGGTCACATTGTTCTTGGCGAGCGCGCGCGCGCTCGCCGCGACGAAGGCGGTCAAGCCGGCGCGCGCGCCGGAGGAAACGTCGAGGCCGGCGATCGGCGCGCGCACCGACGACGAGGTGATGTTGACGATGCGCCCGAAGCGCCGCTCGGCCATGCCCGGGGCGACCCGCTGAATGAGCGCGATCGGCGTCAACATGTTCGAACTCGATGCCGTCGAGGATGCGCTCGCGCGTCAACTCGGCGAACGACTCCCGCGGCGGCCCGCCATTGTTGTTGACGAGAATGTCGGGGGCCGGACAGGCTTCAAGCAAGGCGGCGCGCGTCTCCGCCTGGTCGAGATCGCCGGCGACAGCGACGACCTCAGCGCCCGTCGCCGTGGCGATCTCGCGCGCCGTCGCCTCCAGCCTCGCCGCGTCGCGACCGTTGACGATCACCGCGCAACCGGCTTCGGCGAGCGCCCTCGCGCAGGCCCGGCCCAGCCCCTTGCTCGAAGCGCAGACGATCGCTTTGCGCCCGGCGATGCCCAAATCCATTGCGAACTCCATCTCTCCGCCCTCGCGGCGGCGGGCCGGCGTTCGTTTACGGCGAAATCCCGCCTCAACGCCAGAGCGCGAGACAAGAAATTCGTCCTTCGCCTCGCTTCGGGACGGTTTGACGCGCGCGCGCGATGTCCTTCACTATCGGGCGATGGAGACACATTACAACCGCTTCGCCGCGCGGGACGTCGGACGGATCTCGGCGCTGAGCGACGGCATCTTCGCCGTCGCGATGACGCTGCTCGTGCTCGAAATCCACACCCCGGAAAGCGCGGAGGTTCATTCGGAAGCGCAACTGTGGGCGGCGCTCGCCGCGCTTTCGCCGCGCCTGTTGACTTGGCTGCTCAGCCTAATGACGCTCGGCATCTTCTGGGTTGGACAGCAGACGCAGATCAATCAACTTGCGCGCGCCGACCGGGGGTTGAGTTGGCTGCATTTCGTCTTTCTCGCCATCATCACGGTGATGCCGTTCTCGACGCGGATCCTGGCGGAGTTTTTCGCTTTCCGCGTCGCGATCCTGGTCTACTGGGCCAATATCGCTCTGGCCGGCGCAAGCCTCTATGCTTGCTGGGGCTATGCGGCGCGCGCCGGACTGTTGAGCGAGGCCGCGACGGCGCCGATTTCCACAGCGATCAAACGGCGGATCGTCGTCGCGCAGGGGCTTTACGCCGTCGGCGCGCTGATCGGCCTGGTCAGCGTCCCCGCCGGCGTCGTCGTGATCATCGCGATCCAACTGAACTACGCCATCGCGCCGAGGCTGCCGATTCTTTCCAAGCTCTGAGGAGAGCGGCCGCGCGAGCGCCGCCTCGCCAGCGTCGGCGAGGGTCTGCGACGGCCGCCTTTACCGCGGCGCCTTCAGGCCGAGCGGGGTCTGCGCCGCGATAATCGCCTCGACTTGTCGCGGCTCGACCGGCCTGCTGAAATGATAGCCCTGCATTTCGTCGCAATTGTTTTCGCGCAAGAACGCCATCTGATCGTCCGTTTCGACGCCCTCGGCGATGACCCTCAGATTGAGCTTCTGCGCCAAGGAGATCACGGCCGAGGCGACGGCCCTGTCGTCGGCGTTGCTGGTGAGATCGTCGATGAACGACTTGTTGATCTTCAGCCGCGACACCGGAAACGACTTCAGCGCGCTGAGGCTGGAATAGCCGATGCCAAAGTCGTCGATCGAGAGCTGAACGCCCAGTTCTTGCAACGCCTTCATCGTCTTGATCGCCTCATCGATGTCCTGCATGATCAGGCTTTCGGTCAGCTCCAGTTCGAGATGCTTGGGCGCCAATCCGCTCGAGCTGAGCGCGGCGGAAACCGTGCTGATCAAGCGCGCGTCCTTGAACTGGCGCGCCGACACGTTCACGCAAACGCTCATTGCCGGCAGGCCGGCGTCCTGCCAGGCCTTGTTCTGGCGACAGGATTCGCGAAGCACCCAATCGCCGATCGGCACGATCAGGCCGGTTTCCTCGGCGAGCGGGATGAACTTGATCGGAGGGATCAACCCCAAAGTCGGGTGGTTCCAGCGGATCAAGGCTTCCACCGCAAAGACGCGGCCGGTGCGCAACTCGACCTGCGGCTGATAATGCAGAACGAATTCGTGACGCGGGAGGGCGTTGCGCAGCTCCTCCTGGAGAGCGAATTTCTCGCGAACCTTGGCGTTCAGCGACGGCGTGTAGAATTGGAAATTGTCCCTGCCGACTTCCTTGGCGCGGTACATCGCCGCGTCGGCGTTGGCCAACAGCGTGTCGGCGTCCTTCCCGTCGTCAGGATAATTGGCGACGCCGAAGCTGCTCGTCACGCGAAACGTGTGACCATCGAGATGAACCGGCTCCGCGACTGACGTTCGGATTCTTTGCAAGATCGCGGCGACGTTTTCTGCGTTCTTAGGTTGATCGAACAAGAGTATGACGAATTCGTCGCCCCCGACGCGCACCACGGTGTCGGTCGCCTTCACGCAGGCGACCATTCGACCGGCGACCACCTTCAGGAGTTCGTCGCCGGCGCTATGGCCCAGACTGTCGTTGATGCATTTGAAATTGTCGAGATCGACGAACGCCACCGTCGCCCAGCGGTCATATCGTTTTGCATACAACAAGGCCTGAGAGAGACGGTCGTTCAGCAAAATGCGGTTGGGCAGCCCCGTCAGCGCGTCATGGTTGGCCATGAAGTGAATGCGGTCTTCGGCCAGCTTGCGTTCGATCGCGATGCCGGCGATGTGAGTGGCGACGCCGAGGAGCCGCGTTTCGATCTGCGTGGGCGCGCCCACTGACTTCGAGTACATCGCAAAGACGCCGAGCACCTCGCCCTGATGCGACAGGATCGGCGTCGACCAGCACGAATGAACCCCCTGCGCGGCGGCCGGAACCCGGTAATCCTCGTACAGCGGGTCGGTCATGATGTCGGCGACAAAGACGGGTTCATGCCGATAGGCGGCGGCGCCGCACGCGCCCGCCTTGGGACCGATGCTTGCGCCATCCGTCGCTTTGACGAACGCCTCCGACAGACTCGGCGCAGCGCCGTACCGCAAGCGTTCCCCCGCTTCGTCAAGCAGCAGGACCGAGCCGACGATCCCCTTCAACTGGGATTCCACGAGGCGAACCAGCCGGTCGAGCACGTCCCCAAGCGGGGCGCTCGTGGCGATCATCTCGAGGATTTGCGCCTGGCCATCCCGCAAGGCGTCCGCCAGCTTGCGCTCGGTGATGTCGCGCGAGATGCCGGCCACGCCGATGATTTCATTGCGATCGTTGCGCAGCGGCACTTTTGTCGTCGATATCCACTGCTTGGAGCCCCAGGCGAATTCCTCCATGTCGGTCATCGGTTGGCCGGTCCGAACGATCTTTTGTTCGTCGTTGTAGAATTTCTGCGCCAGCTCAAAGGGAAGAAGTTCGAGGTCAGTCTTGCCGACGAGATCGGCGGGATCGTCAATTCCCATTCGGGTCGCCGTGATCCGATTGGAAATGACGAAGCGGCTGTTGACGTCCTTGACCCAAAGGTTGTCGGGCAGCCAGTCGATCAGAACCTGCAGCGACAGGCGCTCGTTGGCGGCGGCGCGCGCAGCCTTGAGTTCGGTGACGTCTTCATGCGTCACCACGCAGGCGTTGCCGGGCATCGGCTGGCGGCGCATCTGAATGATCCGGCCGTCTCGGAGTTCGGTCGTCCAGACGATGGCTTCCGAGCTGGAATGGCTCGACGCGCAAAACGACAGGTACTCGTCGGGGGCCGCGGTCCAGGTTCCCGCGGCGATGCGAAGTTGGATGATCTCAGTCAGCGTCGCGCCTGTACGAATTTTCTCGGGCGCAATTCGATAGATCTCGGCGAAGCGGCGATTGCTCAGGATCAGCCGATCCGACCGGTCGAAGAAGCAAACGCCTTGCGCGAGGGCGTCGAGAGCGGCCTGATAGCGCAGCGCCTCCGCCTCCAATCGCGCGACCGCGGCGTCGCGATCGCCCAGAACGACATCGTGGGACTCCGCCGCCACGCGCGCGAGGGCGGTCATGCAGGAATCGTCCAGCGCGCTTTCTGCACGCTTGATTGGATTTGCGCGCAATTAAACATCCTCCGCCGCAGCGACCGGGACCAAGGCGACAAAACGACGCCTTTTTCAAAAGTCCGTGTACGCTACAGCGCCGCGATTAATGGGACGTAAAGCAACAACAAATTGGCAACAACCCGCACAATTTTACTTAATACAGTCTTAGAGGCGCGCGCATTGAAGTTGATGCGCCGACGGCGAGCGTTTGGACGCCCGAAGGCGGTCGGGCCCAAGCGCCGCACCGCCGGCCGCAAGCGCTGCAAGGCGAGCGGGCGACGACGGCCGCATCGGCGACGTCGATGTCGGCCTTGTCGCGGGGCTCCTCCGAGATTGTCAGGTTCGCCGCGTTGCGATTAGGTCGCCCGGCGGCGTTTCTCGCCAGCCGATCGGCGGATCGGCGTTCGCTCGTCCAAGAGAGCCCATCGATGCAATCGACACCGACCCTGCGCGCGCCGAGCTTCGTCGTAGTGGGGGCGGGTCCGGCCGGCCTCATGGCGGCGGAGGTTGTCGCGCGCGCCGGCCATCGCGTCGTCGTCTACGACGCGGCGCCTTCGCCGGCGCGAAAATTTCTGCTGGCCGGACGCGGCGGCCTCAATCTCACCCACTCGGAACCGTTCGACGTCTTCATGACGCGATACCGCTCGGCGGCGGCGCGGCTGCGGCCGGCGATCGAGCGGTTTTCTCCCGACGCCCTGCGCGCCTGGAGCGCGGCGCTCGGCGAGGACACTTTCGTCGGCTCCAGCGGCCGCGTCTTCCCGAGACGCTTCAAGGCGACCCCGCTGCTGCGCGCCTGGCTGAAGCGTCTCGACGCGCTCGGCGTCGCGTTTCGCCCGCGCCGCCGCTTCATCGGCTTCGGGCAGGAGCGCCGCCTGCGTTTCTCTTCGCCGGACGGCGTCGAGGAGGTCGAAGCCGCGGCGGTCGTCCTGGCGCTGGGCGGCGCCTCCTGGCCGCGGCTCGGCGCCGATGGCGCATGGGTCGAAATCCTGCGCACAGCCGGCGTCGCAGTGGCGCGATTGCGCCCCGCCAATTGCGGTTTCGTCGTCGACTGGTCACCCGCCTTTGGCCAGCGCTTCGCCGGCCAACCTCTGAAGGCCGTTGCGCTCGCCCACGGCGAGGAGCGCGTGCGCGGCGAGGCGATGATCGCCGCCTACGGCATCGAGGGCGGCGCCGTCTATGTCCTCTCGGCCGCCTTGCGGGACGCGATCGAAGCCGAGGGCTCGGCGGTCCTCGCCGTCGATCTCAAGCCGGACCTCGCCGGCGAAACGCTCGCCAATCGCCTGCGGCGGCGGCCCGGCCAATCACTGTCGACGTTCCTGCGCAAGGCCGCCGGCCTGACGCCGGTGGCGATCGGGCTCATGCGCGAGGCGGGCGCGGTCCCGGAAGAGCCGGAAGCGCTCGCCGCGCGCATCAAGGCGACGCCGCTTCGGCTCCTCGCGCCGGCGCCGATCGCACGCGCGATTTCGAGCGCCGGGGGCGTCGCGTGGGGCGCAATCGACGAGGCGTTCATGCTCAAAGACTTGCCCGGCGTCTTCGTCGCCGGCGAGATGATCGACTGGGAGGCGCCGACCGGGGGCTATCTCCTGCAAGCCTGCTTCGCCACCGGCGCGGCCGCCGGCGCCGGCGCGGCGGCGTGGATCGGGCGACGCGCGGCGGGGGAAGTCTAGGACTCGCCTCGCGAGCCCGCGTTTGCGCGAGATTGCATGGCGGCGAGATTTCAGCCAGCGTGGCGGGGAATTCCGCCCGAGGGCCGCCAGGGGCGGACGGCGGATGTTTCGACGGGAGAGCGTCATGAACGCAACGACCAGAGGGAGGCTCGGCGGCGCCGCGCTGGCGGCGGGGCTCCTGGGGTTGTCGGCGGCGCCGGCGGAAACGGCGGCCGGTTCGGCGATCCAGGTCGACGTGAGCCTGAGCCCGGCGGCGGCGGCGCGGCTCGCCAATCCCAAGGAGACGATCGTCGTCGACACGGAATTCTACGGCGTGCCGATATCGGCGCAGCTGCGCGCCAAGTTTCAGGGCCGGCTCAACGTGGCGCCGGAAAAGACGATCGAAATTCCCGGCGCCGGCGTCGCGACGATCGTCGTCCCGCCCTACGACACAAGCAAGCTGAGCCAGATCGAGGGCGGCGCCGTCGATGTGGCGATCGAGGTCTATTCCGGCCGCCTTTCGAGCCCGGACAATCTTCTCGCCTGCGACGTCGTCGACGACGGCGTCGCGCTCGCCGCCAGCAAGCCGGTCGCCATCCATTGCAAGCTGATCAGCGAAGGACCATGAGCGCGCCGCCGGTGGGCGCGATTTTGATTGGCGCGCTCGCCGCCGGCGCATGCGCAGTTGCGGCGCGTTCGCTCAAACGAGGTCCGCGCTCGAATTCGCCGGCCGCTGCTTGCCTCGACCGTGCGCCCCCCCGTCCCGTTGACCGTTGAGGCCAATTTGTCCGTCATCGCGTTCAAGGGGGGACTTGCGCAGCGTCGCGTAGATTCTCAACTCCAGCCTCTCGCGCCTGGCGGATCGTTTCCACCCGACGCAGAACAGCGCGTCGAATACGGCAAAGTCGCCCAACCTCTGCCAGTTCCGCGTGAGGCTGATCGGTCCGGACAGCTTGTGCGCAATGAGCGCGACCAGGCCGATCCCGAAGGCCCCCGCGATCGCCAGACCGGTCCATTGCGAAAGCGCCACCGAACCCTCCTCGCGGCTGTGCCCGCCTCACGGCGCTAATCCTACAACAACATCATCGCCGACGGAAAACTTACAACATGCAGTCGCGCGGTCAAGCGAATGAGGGCGATTCGGGCGCGAATTATTAATTGTCGTCGCAAATTCTCACGTTCCGTTGAAAGGAACTTTGATTCCGCAGCCATTCCGTAGTAAAGTTTGTTAACGTTTGGCGTTTCACCGCGCATTCGGGACGGGGGCGGTTTGTGTCAGCGATCGAGGTCGGCGACAAGAGAGCAATTGTAAGCTTAAAACAAGAGCTTATCGACGCGGTTGGGCGGGCCTACGCGTTGGGCTGGGCGATCGCCCGCCTGGAAGGCCGAATTGACGACGAGCGGGTGGCGAGCGTCGTCAGGGAGAGCGTGCTGTCGATCCTGGGCGAATTCGACCCGACGCCGCCGCACAATGTTGTAAACTTACGCAAGCCGGAGCCGCGCGCCCCGGAGACGCCGACGGCGCCGGCCGGCGGCTTGTCCGAAAACCCGTCGGCGCAAGAGCTGTTGTTGGAGAGCCTGCGCGGACAGGAGGTCTCGATCCGCGACCTGCAAACCGTCCTGGAAGACTATGGACTTCAGGTTACCCCTGGCAATCTCTCGGTCATTCTGTCGCGCATGCATCAATCCGGGCTGATCCAGAGAACCGGTCGCGGAATTTACAAGGCCTCCCACTGATTGAGGCGGGGGCGAACCGCTCGCCGCGCGCACGATCGGCCTCTCGTCAGGCGGCCAAGCTCGAGCCGCCCGGGGGAACGCGCCCTGAAGATGGCGCCCAACCCCATGAAATCCCCGTATCGCGGACCAAACCCGCCCCCTGCCCTCAACTGTCCATCTTCAGCGCCGCGATGAAGGCCTCCTGGGGGATGTCGACCTTGCCGAACTGGCGCATCTTCTTCTTGCCGGCCTTCTGCTTGTCCAGGAGCTTGCGCTTGCGGGTGGCGTCGCCGCCGTAGCATTTGGCGGTGACGTCCTTGCGCAAGGCGCGGATGGTCTCGCGGGCGATGATCTTGCCGCCGATCGCCGCCTGCAACGGAATCTGGAACATGTGCGGCGGGATCAACTCGCGCAGCTTCTCCACCATCGCCCGGCCGCGCGTTTCCGCCCGGTCGCGATGGACCAGCATGGAGAGCGCGTCGACCGGCTCGCCGTTGACCAGGATCGACATTTTGACGAGATCG
>CAVWKL010000111.1:0-36283 GCA_963755075.1 uncultured Alphaproteobacteria bacterium | reverse complement strand
AGCGGCCGAAAGCGGGGATCGGCGAAGCCGGCCCGGACCGCATTGGCCGCGACGTCGTCGGCGAGCGGCCGCTGCGGGAGGAGCGAACCGACGCAGCCGCGCAATGCGCCCCCGCGCTCCAGCGTGACGAAGGCGGCGCGTTGGGCCGTCAGCTCGGGCGCGAGCTTCGGGTCGACGACGATCGCGGGCCTCGTCCCGCCGCGGGCGGCGGCGAAGTCGAGCGAGGCCGAGGCGACGGCGACGAGACGGTCCTGTTCGGCGATCCCAATTCGCGCCGCGCCGGGATATTCGAACGCGAAGGCGCCGTAGCCGACGACGCGCTCGCTCGGGCCGCCCATCTCGTCGGATGTGGCGAAAGCCACGCCCGTCGCCCGCATGCCAAGGCCCTGCGCGCGCCGGATCGCCCCCTTGAGGCTCGCGTAGCCGCAGGCGTTGCCGGGGCCGAGGTCCGCCCATCGGCCGGCCTCGATCAGGCTGCGGGTCTCGGCGTCCTTGGCGCGCGCTTTCGCCGCGGGGAGAAAATGCGAAAGGTCGGAGGAAACGCAGATGGCCGTCTCCGGGCCGCCCCATAGGCGCCGCAACGCTTCCTCGACGAGTTCCGGCGCCGCCTCGCCGACCAGCACGGGCGCGATCTCCAGCCCGGGGATCAGGCGTTGCAGGAAGATCAGCGGCATTTCCAGGCTGTGCTCGCCGGCGAACGGGCGCGCGTCGACCGCAACCCCGCCGATGGTTCGGATCGATTGCAACGCCTCGGCCGCGACGGGGGCGAGGCCGAGCGGGGTCGACCAGCCGCCGGCGGGGTGGACGGCGAGGCCGCTCGAGCGGCATGCGGTGGTTGGGGCCGAAAATGACGACGCGGCGGACCCCTTCCGTCAAATCGAGGGCGCGCAGCGCGCGGGCGGCGACGGCGCCGGAGTAATCGACGCCGGCGTGGGGAACGACGACCATTTTCGCCCGGAAGGGCGACGGGGGCGCGGCGGCGAAGGCCGCGTCGACCTTGGCCGCCAATATCGCGGGGTCGGCGGGATAGAAGACGCCCGCCACCTCGGCGGGGCGAATGTCGGGGGCGCGCGCCGCAGACTTCGTCATGTCGTCCATGGGCCGAACTCGTTGAGGAGGCGCCGAACCGGCGCCGCGCCTATATATGGGGACGGATGCGTGCGAACGGATCGTCCCATGCGGATCGTCGACCATTTTTCCCGCCCACTGCCCGACGGGCGCATTCTTTGCGAAGTCTGTCCCCGCGCCTGCAAGATCGGCCGGGGGCAGCGCGGGCTCTGCTACGTCAGGCAAAACGTCGACGGCCACATGGTTCTGACCACCGACGGATTATCCTCCGGTTTCTGCGTCGACCCAATCGAAAAAAAGCCGCTCTATCATTTTTTTCCCGGCAGCTCGGTGCTGTCGTTCGGCACGGCGGGCTGCAACCTTGCTTGCGCCTTTTGCCAGAACCACGAGATCTCCAAGAGCCGCGAGGTCGAAACCAGCGCGCAAAACGCGGCGCCGGAGACGATTGCGCGGGCCGCGGTCGAACTCGGCTGCCGGTCGGTCGCCTTCACCTACAATGACCCCGTCATCTTCTACGAATACGCGATGGACGTCGCGGCGGCGTGCCGCGCGCGCGGGGTGAAGACGGTCGCGGTGACCGCGGGCTTCATGTGTCCCGAGCCGCGCGCCGAATTCTTTCCTTGCATCGACGCCGCCAACGTCGATCTGAAGGGCTTCAGCGAAGACTTCTATCATCGCCTGACCGCCTCCCATCTCGCGCCGGTGCTGGACACGCTCGTCTATCTCAAGCGCGAAACCGGAGTCTGGCTGGAGATCACCACGCTCCTCATTCCCGGCGAGAACGATTCGATCGCCGAAATCGACGCGATGACCCGGTGGATCGCCGAGGAACTGGGGCCGGACACGCCGCTGCACTTTTCGGCTTTCCACCCGGATTACCGTATGCTGGGGCATCCGCCGACGCCCAAGGCGACGCTCGACCGCGCCCGCGCGATCGGCCTCGCCAATGGCCTTCATCACGTCTACACCGGCAACGTCCGCGATCCGCACCGCCAGTCGACGGTCTGCGACCTCTGCGGCGCCCTCCTCATCAAGCGCGACGTCTACGAAGTGACCGCCTATGCGCTCGACGCCTCCGGCGCCTGTCCGGACTGCGGGCGCGCGCTCGCCGGCCGCTTCGCCGGCGAGGCCGGTCATTGGGGCGGGCGGCGCAAGCCGGTCGATATCGAGGCTTTCGCTTAAGGACGCGCGCAGGTCTCAGATGAACATCGCGCGGTCGCGCGTCACGCTCGCCTTCAGGTGCTCGCAGACCGCGCGGATGCGCCCGAGGCCGCGGGTGTCCTCGTGGGTGACGAGCCAATAGCTGCGCTCCGCGCGGCGCTCGGGCAGGACGCGACGCAAGTCCTTGAAGCGCCGCGCGATGAAGTCGTGAACGACGCCGAGGCCGAGGCCGGCGCGCAGCGCCTCGAACTGGGTGACGGCGCTCGCGCATTCGAAGGCGGTCGGCGCGCCGCCGTAGAGTTCGCGCACATAGTCGAGCGCGGTGGAGAAGGCGTATTCCTCGACGTAGCCGATGAGGCGATGGCGCGCGAGTTCGCTCACCTCGCGCGGCGCCTCATGCGTTCTGAGATAGGCGGCGCTGGCGTAGACGCCGAGGGAATAGTCGGTGAGCTTCTGCGCGACGAAGCGGCCTTCCTCGGGCTTGTCGAGCACGACGACGATGTCGACTTCGCGCCGCGCCAGCGGCATGACTTGCGGGACGGGCGCGAGCTGGATGCGGACACCGGGATTGCGCGCGACGAAATCGCCGAGCGCGCCGGCGAGGTAATAGGTCTGGAAGCCGTCGGGCGCGCCGATCCGCACGTCGCCGGCAAGCTCGACGTCGACGTCGGAGATTTCCGCCTGGGCGTGCAGGAACGCGCTCTCCATGTCCTCGGCGGCGGCGAGGAACCGCTCGCCGGCGCTGGTCAGCCGCGCCCCGGTGGTGCGCCGGTCGAACAGTCGCGCGCCGAAAGCGGCCTCCAGCGCCGCGATGCGCCGGCTGACGGTGGCGTGATCGAGCCTGAGCCGCTTCGCCGCCCCGACGAACTGACCGGCGCGCGCCGTCGCGAGAAAGACCCTGACGTTGTCCCAGTCCATGGGCTTTGCTTAGCACATATTCGCACCTCCGTTGCGCGCTTTCGCCGATTGCTGTGCAGGAAAGCATGGCGCATAACAACCGCCAGCCACGAAGTCTCGAGGGAGCGAACCATGGTCGAATACGGACATTTCATCGGCGGCAAGCGCGTGGCGGGAACTTCCGGCCGCGCCGGCGAGGTGTTTCAGCCGATGGACGGAACTCTGCGCGGCTCGGTCGCCTTCGCCTCGGCCGGGGAAGTGCGCGCGGCGGTTCTCAACGCCAAGGCGGCGCAGCCGGCCTGGGGCGCGACCAATCCGCAGCGCCGCGCGCGCGTGCTGATGAAATTCTACGACCTCATCGCCAAGCACACCGAGGAACTCGCCGATATCCTGGCGCGCGAGCACGGCAAGACGATCCTCGACGCCAAAGGCGACATTCAGCGGGGCGTCGAAGTGGTCGAATTCGCTTTCGGCGCGCCGCACCTCATGAAGGGCGAGTACACCGACGGCGCCGGCCCCGGCATCGACATCTACTCGATGCGCCAGCCGCTCGGGGTCGTCGCCGGCATCACGCCGTTCAACTTTCCCGCGATGATCCCGCTGTGGAAGCTCGCGCCCGCCATCGCCTGCGGCAATGCCTTCATCCTCAAGCCCTCCGAGCGCGACCCCGGCGTGCCCATGCGGCTCGCCGACCTCTTCATCGAGGCGGGCGGTCCTCCCGGCGTTCTCAACGTCGTCAACGGCGACAAGGTCGCGGTCGACGCCATCCTCGACGATCCCGACATCCAGGCGATCGGTTTCGTCGGCTCGACGCCGATCGGCCACTACATCTATTCGCGCGGCGCGGCGAGCGGCAAGCGCGTGCAATGTTTCGCCGGCGCCAAGAACCACATGGTGATCATGCCCGACGCCGACATGGACCAGACGGTCGACGCGCTGGTCGGCGCCGGCTACGGCGCGGCGGGCGAGCGCTGCATGGCGATCTCGGTCGCCGTGCCGGTCGGCCGGAAGACCGCCGACGAGTTGGTGCGTCGGCTGATCCCGCGCGTCGAGTCGCTGAAAATCGGCCCCTCGACCGACTCGAGCGCCGATTACGGCCCGCTGGTGACCAAGGCCCATCTCGATAGGGTGAAGTTCTACGTCGATCTCGGCGTGAAGGAAGGCGCCAAGCTCGCCGTCGACGGGCGCGGCTTCACCATGCAAGGCTACGAGAACGGCTTCTACCTCGGCGGCTGCCTGTTCGATCACGTGACCAAGGACATGCGCATCTACAAGGAGGAGATTTTCGGCCCCGTCCTCTCGGTGGTGCGCGCGGCGAGCTACGACGAGGCGCTCGGCCTGTGCAACGACCACGAATACGGCAACGGCGTCGCCATTTTCACCCGCGACGGCGACGCGGCGCGCGACTTCGCATCAAAGGTCCAGGTCGGCATGGTCGGCGTCAATGTGCCGATCCCGGTGCCGGTCGCCTATTACACCTTCGGCGGCTGGAAGCGCTCCGGCTTCGGCGACCTCAACCAGCACGGCCCCGACTCCATCCGCTTCTACACCAAGACCAAGACGGTGACCGCGCGCTGGCCGTCCGGCGTGAAGGAGGGGGCGAGCTTCAGCATCCCGACGATGGGGTGAGCGGTGGACGGCGGACGGACGACAGAGGACGGAAGTTGGATTATATTCGCCTGCCTTGCGGCCTCCGAATTCCTTGGACCGAACGCCATGTCCGCCGTCGTTAAAACGAAAATGACCGCCGACGAATTCCTCGCCTGGGGCGAAGGGCAGGAAGGGCGTTGGGAGCTGCAAGATGGAGCCCTGGTTGCGATGGCGCCGGAGCGCGTGGCGCATACAGAGACGAAGGGTGAGGTTTTTTCCGCTCTCAGGACCGCAATAGCCGCCGCGAAGGCGCCTTGCCGGGCGCTTATCGAGGGCGTGTCGGTGCGCGTTGACGCCGGGACCGTATTCGAGCCGGATGTCCTGGTCTATTGCGGGGCGCGCTTGCCGCCAGAGGCGTTGGAAATTCCCGATCCGATCGTGGTCGTGGAGGTCTTGTCGCCGAGTACGGCGGCGCGGGATCATGGCGTCAAGCTGAGCGGGTATTTCGCGTTGGCCGGCCTGTCGCATTACCTCATTGTCGACGCGGACCGCCGGGTCGTCATCCATCACAAGCGCGGGCAGGGCGATGTCATCGAGACACGAATCCTCGGCGACGGCGTCCTACGCCTCGACCCGCCGGGTCTGGAGGTTCCGGTCGCCGACGTGTTTGCGCCTCTCTAACGCCTTGGGAAGCCTTCCCGACATGTTCACCCTCACCGCCGACCACGCCGCCATCCGCGACATGGCGCGCGCCTTCGCCGACGATCGCATCGCGCCCAATGCGCTGGCCTGGGATGAGGCGAAGCATTTCCCGGTCGACGTTCTGCGCGAGGCGGCGGCGCTCGGCATGGCGACGATCTATGTGCGCGAGGAGCACGGCGGCTCGGGAATGTCGCGGCTCGACGCGGCGCTGATCTTCGAAGCGCTGGCGACGGGCTGCCCCTGCGTCGCCGCCTATTTGTCGATCCACAATATGGTCGCCTCGGTGATCGACCGCTTCGGCTCGCCGGCCCAGCAGGCGCATTATCTGCCCAAGCTCGCGACGATGGAGCTGCTCTCCAGCTATTGCCTGACCGAGCCGGGCGCGGGCTCCGACGCCGCGGCGCTGACGACGCGCGCCCGGCGCGACGGCGACGCTTACACGCTCGACGGGGTCAAGCAATTCATCTCCGGCGCCGGAGCGACGGACCTCTACCTGGTGATGGCGCGCACCGGCGAGGGCGGCCCCGGCGGCGTTTCGGCCTTCCTCGTCGAAAAGGGTACGCCGGGCCTCTCGTTCGGCCCCAATGAACGCAAGATGGGCTGGCACGCCCAGCCGACCCGGCAGGTCATCCTCGATGGCGCGCGCATCCCGGCGGCCAACCGTGTGGGCGCCGAGGGCGACGGCTTCAAGATCGCCATGGCCGGGCTCGACGGCGGGCGGCTCAATATCGGCGCCTGCTCGCTCGGCGGCGGCGAGGCGGCGCTCGCCAGGGCGCTCGACTATGCGCGCGAGCGCAAGGCCTTTGGGCGTCGCCTGGCCGATTTTCAGGCGACGCAATTCCGCCTTGCCGACATCGCCACCTCGCTGGAAGCGGCGCGAACGCTGTTGTGGCGCGCCGCCAGCGCGCTCGACGCCGCGGCTCCCGACGCGACGCGCCTGTGCGCGATGGCCAAGCGCGTCGCCACCGACGCCGGCTTCGCCGCCGCCAACGACGCGCTGCAGGTGTTCGGCGGCTACGGCTATCTCGCCGATTACGGCGTCGAGAAGATCGTGCGCGATCTGCGCGTGCATCAGATTCTCGAAGGGACCAACGAGATCATGCGCGTCATCGTCGCGCGCAGCTTGCTGCACGGCTGAACGGTCGGCCGCCGCGCAACGGGGAGGAGAAGAGCATGGCGAACGTCGCGTTCATCGGCTTGGGCAATATGGGCGCGCCGATGGCCGCCAATCTCGTCAAGGCCGGGCACAAAGTGGCGGGCTTCGACCTTATCGAGGCGCAGCGCGCCGCCGCGGCCTCGAACGGGGTGGCGATCGCCGAAAACGCGCGGGCCGCCGTCGCGGACGCCGAGGCGGTTCTCACCATGCTGCCGGCCGGGCGCCACGTCATCGCCTGCTGGGCCGAGATCCTGCCCGCCGTGCGTCGCGGCGCGCTGGTCATCAGATTCCTCGACCATCGACGTGGCGAGCGCGAAGGCCGCGCATGAAGCGGGCGCGCGCGCCGACGTCCTGACCCTTGACGCGCCGGTCTCGGGCGGCGTCGGCGGCGCCGGCGCCGGGACGCTCACCTTCATGGCCGGCGGCGCCGACGAGGCCTTCGCCCGCGCCAGGCCGCTGCTCGAGGCGATGGGCAAGCGCATCGTCCATTGCGGCGGGCCCGGCGCCGGGCAGGCCGCCAAGATCTGCAACAACATGATCCTCGGGGTGACGATGATCGCCACTTGCGAGGCCTTCGTCCTCGCCGAGAAGCTCGGACTTTCGGCCGAGGCGCTCTTTGAGGTCGCCTCGACGTCGTCGGGCCAGTCCTGGTCGCTCACCGCCTATTGCCCGGTTCCCGGTCCCGTTCCCGCCTCGCCCGCCAATCGCGACTACAAGCCCGGCTTCGCGGCGGGGCTGATGCTGAAAGACCTGCGTTTGGCGCAGGAGGCCGCCGCGAGCGCCGGCGCGGCGACGCCGCTGGGCGCCGAGGCCGCTCAGCTTTACCAGCTGTTCGCCGCGGCGGGCCGCGCCGGCGACGATTTTTCGGGCATCATCAGGCTTCTGCGCGGCATGGGCGCCGCCGCGATTTCTGAATGAATGTTCAGAATAGTACGGTCGCGGCGCGATATTTTTGTCGCACCGTTGATTCTGGCGCCTGATTGCCCTGATTTGGGCTCAATGACACCGATATGGGAGCCCACCCTTTCGGCGAGCGTCGGCCCGTCCCGTAAGTCCGATGCAAGCCAAAGCCGCGCCGTCGTGGCGCGAAGATCGGATATTGGAGGCAGCATATGCGTGCATTGTTCAGGAAGTCGACCGCCGTCGCGTTGACGGCCCTGGTCCTGGGCCTCGGCGTCGCCGCGGCGACGACGCCCGCCGAGGCGGGCTGGCGCCACGGTTACTATTGGGGTCCGGCGGTGGGACTGGGGATCCTCGGCCTTGCCGCCGGCGCCGCGATCGCGTCGCAACCCTACTATTACGGTCCCGGCCCCTATTACGGCCCTGGCCCCTATGGCCCTGGCCCGGACGGGTGCACCGCCCTTCAACCGGTCTACGACCGTTGGGGCCGCTATCTCGGGCGCCGTTGGGTCAACGTCTGCCAGTAAGCCGCGTCCGCCAAAACGTTTCGCCGGCGCGCGTCGCGCTGGCGGGCGGGCGCCCGCCTCGCTGTGGGCGGATCGAGGGGAAGAAAGCCGGCCTTAAACGTCGAAAGCCCGCGCGCGGACGTCTTCGAGCCGCGCGAGGAAGTCGCGCGTGCGGGCGGAGGCCGCGGCGTGGATTTTGGCCGCCGCTTGAGGGAACTCGGAAAGGACGCGCCGGAACACCTCGCTGGGAATGCGGAGCGCGACCGAGTTGTCGGCCGCGCGCGCGTTGGCGCGGCGCGCGATGTCCGCCAGCAGCGCCGTTTCGCCGATCAAGGCCCCGGCGTTGACCCGGCGTCGGGACTGGCGCGACATCAGATCGATCGCGCCCGAGAGCACGAAATAGGCCGCGTCCGCCGCCTCGCCTTCGACGAACAGCGTTTCGCCGGCCTTCAGGTTTTTCTTGGCGCAGGAGAAGGCGAGGAGCTGCAGCGCCTCGCGCGGCAACTGATCGAAGGGGCGCGTGCGCCCCATGGCCTGGATGTCGGCCTCAAGGCTCATCGGGCCGCGCTCCAATCGCAGCGTTCATGACAGCAATTTGTAGCCGCCGACGTCGGTGACGAGAAGACGCGCGTCGGCCGGGTCGTCTTCGATCTTTTGCCGCAAACGATAGATGTGCGTCTCCAGCGTGTGCGTCGTGACGTTGGCGTTGTAGCCCCAGACGTCGCGCAGCAGCGTTTCGCGAGGCACCGCTTGGCGCTCGGCGCGATGGAGAAAGCGCAGGATCGCCGCTTCCTTTTCCGTCAGACGCAGCTTGGCGCCTTTGGCGTTGACGAGGTTCTTGGTCGCGGGGCGAAAGACGTAAGGGCCGATTTGGAATTCGGCGTCCTCGCTGGCTTCGTGTTGGCGCAGCTGCACGCGGATGCGCGCCAGCAGCACCGCAAAACGGAAGGGCTTGGCCACATAGTCGTTCGCCCCGGATTCGAGGCCGATCACCGTATCGGCGTCCGAATCGCGCGCCGTGAGCATGATGATAGGACGCTTGAACCCGCCCGCGCGCAACAGCCGCACCGCTTCGCGTCCGTCCATGTCGGGCAGGCCGACGTCCATGATGACGAGATCGGGCGCGGCGCTTTCAACCGCGAGGCGCGCAGTCCCGGCGTCGCCCGCCTCGGAAACCTTGAATTCGGGGTGCAGCGCCAATTGTTCGGTCAACGCCTGGCGCAAATCGGCGTCGTCGTCGACAATGAGAATCTCGCGCTTTTGAGGCATCGAATTGCGTCTCGGCTAAGTCTCGAAAAGTTCAATATAGTGTGTTTGTGCGGGCGAGGCGACCCGGGGTTGAATCGATATAATACGGTCGCCTCGGCTCGGAAACGGATCCCTCGTCCGGCGACGCCGCAGCGGTCGGCGAACCCCGCGACGCCCGTGGCCGACGCGGTCGGCGATCTCCGAAGGGGCGCACGCTCTCGACAAAGTGTTCGAAAGCGGTCGGCGGCGATCATCTTTCGGTCGGGATCGATTCCCATAGTCGTGCGGACTGGGCGGCCCAACGGACGGAGCGGGATCATGTCGACCACGGATTCCGAATGGTCCGTCGCATTCAATCGATTCGGCCTTGGCGCTCGGCCGGGCTCGCGGATGCTGTCGGGCGATCCGCGCAAAGCGTTGTTGGACGAACTCTCGGCGCCCGGCGGCGCGCGAATTGAGGGTCCCGAATTGCCGTCGACCCCGCAGATTTTGCAGGTGGTTTTCGCCTATGAATTGCGCAGGAAGTTGGAGCGCGACGCCGAAGCCGCAGCGAGGCGAGCCGCGCTCGGCATGCCCGCGCCGAGCGTCGCCGCTTTGCTTTATCCCGCTGCGCCGCCCCAAGTCGCGGGCGGGCCGACTATGGCAGCCGGCGAGACGATGGCGCCGGGCGGCGCAATGAATTCCGGTCCCGCCAACGCCGCGGGCGCGACGATGGCCATGGCCCCCGAACCGCCGCCCGAGCAGAAATATTTCCGCGCCGATGCGCAGGCCCGCCTCGAGCAGGCCTGCTCGGCGCCGATCGGCTTTCTCGAGCGGCTGGTGGCGTTCTGGTCGAATCATTTCTGCGTTTCGGTCGACAAGAGCAACATCGGCCGCGCCGCCGCCGGCGCGTTCGAGCGCGAGGCGATCCGACCCCATGCGCTTGGCCGCTTCGCCGACATGCTGCGCGCCGTCGAGCGGCATCCGGCGATGCTGAACTTCCTCGACAATGCGCAATCGGTCGGCCCCAACTCCAAGGCGGGGCGGAATCGCAAGGCCGGCCTCAATGAAAATCTGGCGCGCGAGATTCTCGAATTGCATACGATGGGCGTCGGCTCGGGCTACAGCCAAGCCGACGTCACGGCTTTCGCCAATATCCTCACCGGCTGGACGATCGTCGGCCGGGAAGGCAAGCTCGGCGAGCCCGGCAGCTTCGTCTTCAACGCCAACGCCCACGAGCCCGGACCGGCGACGCTGCTTGGGCGTTTCTATCCCGAGGACGGCGTCGCCCAGGGCGAGGCCGCGCTCGCCGCTCTCGCGCGCGAGGACGCGACGGCGGTTCATGTCGCGCAGAAATTCGCCCGCCATTTCGTCGCCGATTCGCCCGATCCCGATCTGGCGCGCCGGCTCGCGGACGTGTTCCGCCGAACCGACGGCGATCTTGGCGCGCTCGCCCGGGCGCTGGTCGCCGACGAGGCGGCATGGAGCGCCCCGGCGACGAAAATCCGCAATCCGTGGGAACTGACGACCGCGGCCTATCGCGCCTTTTCGCGCTCTCCCAACGATCCCGGCCCCGCGCTCAATGCGCTCGCTCTCCTGGGCATGCCGCTCTGGCAGCCCGGCGCGCCGAACGGATTTCAGCGACGACAGCGCCGCTTGGGCTTCGCCCGAAGGGATCAAGATGCGCGTTGAACTGGCGGCGCAATTCGCGCGCCAAATCAAGGACGCGCCGCCCCCGCTGGCGCTCGTCGACGACATTCTGGGGCCGGGCGCCTCGGCCGCCACGCGCGAGGCGGTGGCGCGCGCCGAAAGCCGGGAGCAAGCGTACGCGCTGCTCATCCTGTCGCCGGAATTCCAGAGGAGATAAGCCATGCCGCAGCCCTCCGCCCCCTTTCTTTCGCGCCGCGCCCTGCTTGGCGTCGCCGGGGCGTCCTTCGTCTCGGCGACGATTCCGCGTTGGGCGAGCGCTGCCGGGGCGCGCGATCCGCGCCTCGTCGTCGTCATCCTGCGCGGCGCGCTCGACGGTCTCTGCGCCGTCGCCCCGATCGGCGACCCCGACTACGCCGACCTCCATGGCCAGCTGGCGCTGCAATGGGGCGGCGATCATCCGGCGCTGAGGCTCGGCGACTTCTTCGGCCTCAATCCCGCGATGACCAATTTCGCCCGGCTCTACGACGCCAAACAGGCGATGATCGTCCACGCGACGGCGACCAACTATCGCGAGCGCTCGCATTTCGACGGCCAGGACGTCTTGGAAAGCGGCATGCTTGCGCCCGGCCGCGCCGAAAGCGGCTGGCTCAATCGCGCCGTGGCGGCGCTGCCCAATGGCGTGCGCATCGGCGCGCCGCGCGGCCTGGCGGTCGGCGCCACCGCTCCGCTGGTCATGCGCGGCCCCGCGCCGATCCTCGGATGGGCGGCCTCGGGCCTGACGCCCCCGACCGACGATCTCGTCGCGCGGCTGATGACGCTTTACGAACACGCCGACCCGGCGCTCGCCGGGGCCTTGCGCGCCGGTCTCGACGCGGACCGCATGGCGACCAGGCAGGGCATGGATTCGCTGAGGCCGGGCGGCGACGTCGCGCTCGTGATGCGCAAGGCGGCAGAGGGCGCGGCGCGGCTGATGGCCGCCGACGACGGCCCGCGGATCGGCGCGCTCGCCATCGACGGCTGGGACACTCACGCCAACGAGGGCGGGGCGACCGGACGCCTCGCCCAATGGCTCGGCGGACTCGACGGCGTCTTCGCCGCTTTCGAAAGCGAGCTCGGGTCGCGCTGGCGAGACACGGTCGTCGTCGCAATCACCGAATTCGGCCGCACCGCGCGCATCAACGGCACGATCGGCACCGACCACGGCACCGCGACGGTGGCCTTCCTCGCCGGCGGCGCGCTGGCCGGCGGGCGCGTCCTCGCCGACTGGCCGGGCCTGAAGGTCGCCGATCTCTATGAAGAGCGCGACCTGAAAGCCACCACGGATTTGCGCGCGGCGCTCAAGGGGGTGCTCGCCGACCACCTCGGCCTTTCCTCGGAAACCCTGGCGCGGTCGGTGTTCCCCGACTCCCTCGGCGTCAAGCCGATGGGCGGGCTGCTCGCGGCGTGACGCCGGCGGCCGACCGCCGCGCGTTGGCCCTATGCCGGGGCAGCCGCTTTCCTCGAGACGCCGCCGCGAGTTTCTTGGCGCCGTCAGCGCGCCAGCCGCCGCGGCGGCGAGGGAGGTCGAGGCGATCGCTCGGCTCCCGGCCGAACGGTTAGACTTGCTTCGATTCTGTATCGAGCCCGTTCTTGTTTCTCGGCGCGGTCGAAAATTTCGACAACGTCCGAACCTCTCGACAACCGGCTCGACAATGGCGGATTGATCTCATAGCTTAGACGTATTCCAAACGATCTCCACGTCATCTCTCAGGGGGCATTTCATGCGGCTTGCTGGGCGCGATTTTTCCGATTTGGGCGTTCGCGGACGATCGCGATCTCTTGCGGCGGGGCTGGCCTTGGCCCTCTGCAGCCTGACCGTTCCCAATTCCGCCTCGGCCGACGACGCCATTCGACCGCGCAATGACAGGCCCGGCCCCTGGCTCTTGATTCCTGGAATCGCCACAGGCGTCGGCGCGCCGATCGGGACCGGCCCGACGGGCGAAGATATTGTCCAACCCGAGTTTTGCTACACCTATAAATTCGGCCAGACCATCACCTGCAAGAAGCGATCGGCGCGAGGCCAGACGTGCAAGACGTCGTGTGATCTCATCGAAGACGGCGTCGATCGTGGCGTGACGCCGCCGCCAAAGCTATACACCAATGGCAGCAAGTATGAATGCCAATGCCAGGATCCCTAACATGTGGGTCGGGTCTTGTGTCGGCTGAAGTCGGGAAATTGCGGACCTGTCGGAGCGTGCGTCCGTCGGCGTTCGGCTCCCGGCCTCACTTGCCCAGGCTGACGATGTAGGCGGCCAGATCCTCCCTCTCGACGCGCGACAGTTGCATGTCGGGCATTCTCGGATGCGGGTCGAGCAGGAACAAGGCGATCTTGTCGGCGCCGAAGCCGGGGATTTTGGCGATCGTCGCGAAGGGCGGAACGTTGTCCTGACCGCGCGTCTGATCCGAAGCGACGATGTGGCAGGCCGCGCACCAGCGCCGCGCCAACGTCTTGCCGTGATCGGCGTCGGCCGCCGAAGCGCTCGCCAAGGCGGAGCCGGCGGCCAGCGCGCCGACAAGGGCGACGGCCGCCCGGCGGCGGAGACGGCATGCGCCAAGCTGAGGCGCATAGGCTCTCGGGTTCGTCATCGGCGTCTCTTCCTTCGCGTTTCGCGCCGAGGCGGGCGCGGACGGCGCCAGGATGAAGGCAGACGCGCGCCCTGTCCAGGCGGCGGCGCGCCGCCAAAACGAAAAGGGCGGCCGCTCGGCCGCCCTTTCCTCTTGCTGACGCGCAATCGGCCTCAGCTCGAATAGTACATGTCGAATTCGACCGGATGCGGCGCCATCTCGAAACGATACACCTCGCCCATCTTCAGTTCGATGTAGCTGTCGATGAAGTCGTCGCTGAACACGTCGCCGGCCTTGAGGAAGGCGCGGTCCTTGTCGAGATTGGCGAGGGCCTCGCGCAACGAGCCGCAAACCGTCGGGATCTTTTTCAATTCCTTGGGCGGCAGATCGTAGAGATCCTTGTCCATCGCCGCGCCCGGATCGACCTTGTTGAGGATGCCGTCGAGGCCGGCCAACAGCATCGCCGAGAACGCCAGATAGGGGTTGGCGATCGGATCGGGGAAACGCACTTCGACGCGCTTCGCCTTCGGGTTGGACGTCCACGGAATGCGGCAGGAGGCGGAGCGGTTGCGCACGGAATAGGCGAGCAGCACCGGCGCTTCGAAACCCGGAACCAGGCGCTTGTAGCTGTTGGTCGAGGGGTTGGTGAAGCCGTTGAGCGCCTTGGCGTGCTTGATGATGCCGCCGATGTACCACAGGCATTCGTCGCTGAGGTCGGCGTACTTGTTGCCCGCCATCATCGGCTTGCCGCCCTTCCAGATCGACTGGTGGACGTGCATGCCCGAGCCGTTGTCGCCGTAGACCGGCTTCGGCATGAAGGTGGCCGTCTTGCCGTAACTCTGCGCGACCATGTGAATGCAGTATTTATAGATCTGCAGGTTGTCGGCCATCGTCACCAGCGGGCCGAACTTGAGGCCGAGTTCGTGCTGCGCGGAGGCGACCTCGTGATGGTGCTTTTCGGTCGCCGCGCCCATCTGCGCCATCGCCGAGAGCATTTCGCTGCGCATGTCCTGCGCCGAATCTTGCGGCGGAACCGGGAAGTAGCCGGCCTTGGTGCGAATGCGGTGGCCGAGGTTGCCGCCTTCGTAAGGCGTATCGGTGTTGATCGGCAACTCGACCGAGTCGATGGTGAAGCCGGTGTTGTAGGGATCGGCCTTGTAGCGGACGTCGTCGAAGACGAAAAACTCGGCTTCCGGACCGAAGTAGGCGACGTCGCCGACGCCGGTCGACTTCAGATAGGCTTCCGCCTTTTTGGCGATCCCGCGCGGATCGCGGTTGTAGGGCTGGCCGGTGGCCGGGTCGAGAATGTCGCAGTTCATCACCATCGTCGAGGCGGCGAAGAATGGGTCCATGCAGGCCGACGTCGGATCCGGCATCAAGGTCATGTCGGACTCGTTGATCGCCCGCCAGCCGGCGATCGAGGAACCGTCGAACCCGAGCCCGTCGGCCATCGCGTCCTCGTCGATCACGCCTTGGTCGAACGTGACGTGCTGCCACTTGCCGCGCGGATCGGTGAAGCGCAGATCGACATATTTTACATCGTTGTCCTTGATCGCCTTGAGGACATCCTTGGCGGTCTTCATGGTGTGCCTTTCTCAAGTCTCTTCGGTTGGTCCCTGCCCGCCGCCCCACGGCCGCGGGAAGCCCTTGCTATCATGCGATCGGTCGAAACAAGCCTAGACCGCGTCCGCGCCGGTTTCTCCGGTCCGGATACGGATCGCCTCGTCGATATGCGATACAAAAATCTTGCCATCGCCGATGCGCCCGGTCTGCGCGGCCTTGCGGATCGCCTCGACCGTCGCGGCGAGATTCTCGTCGGTGACGACGACCTCGATCTTCACCTTGGGGAGAAAATCAACGACGTATTCGGCGCCGCGATAGAGTTCGGTGTGGCCCTTCTGACGGCCGAACCCCTTCGCCTCGAACACCGTAATCCCTTGGACGCCCGCTTCCTGCAAAGCTTCCTTGACCTCGTCGAGCTTGAAGGGCTTGATGATGGCTTCGACTTTTTTCATGGCGACCGGGATCTCCCTTTCGCCCGCAAGGGCTTTGCGGGCCCCGTCGCAGGCGATCGTTGTCGAGACGAGTTCACGTAAGAAGACTGGTCCATAGCACTGGTTCCCAGCCGACGCCATGGCCGGAAAAGACGAGAGCGTCGCGAAATCAAAGCCAACGCGCGCCTGATGCTTTCATCATAGGCAGGGCGCCCAAAAACTAATCAAGCTGCTCAGACCGTCGGCCCCCATTCGCCGGAGGCGAAGATGCGCCAGGAGGCGAGCCCCGCCTTGGCGACCACCGTGCGCCCCGACTTGGCGATCTTCACCAGGTGGGCGAACACCAGCGGATTGCGCCAGGCGAGCGGCTTGTCGGGCGCGCAGACGGCGCGAAATTCGTCGCCCGTGTCGGCCTCCATCAGGATCGTGCCGATCCGGTCGGGGCGAAATGTCGCAGGCAGGGCGCGATCGGTGAGCCACTCGCACTCGAAATCGCGGCAGACCTGCGGTCGGCGGGCGTAGATGGCGCAGCCGCCGGCGCAGTGGGCGCACGCCGGCCCCGCGGGCTTCTTCAACTCAGGGATTTCCAGCGCCGAGCAGCATAACGTGCAAGGGCCGCAACTTTTGCCGGGAGCAGGCGTCACGTCGTCGTCTCGTCTCGCACGGCGCCAATTCGCCATTGCGCAAGGGAATGCGCCTCTACGGGCCTTTGCCGTCGGGCCATGATCCCGCGTCGCCGGCGAAGGAGGGCGCCAAAGCGCGCTTCAACACGAAATAGAACATTGCCGCGATCGTCAACGGCGCGAGCGGAAGGCCCAAGGCGCCGGCCAGCGTGCGCGAAAACAACGGCAGGAGATAGGCGAGGACGAGCACGCTCTTTTCACCCGGCGCGAAGCCGTCGCGCAAGCCTTCGCGGGCGCTCCAGGCGAGCGGGATCGCCAGCAGCGTCAGGTCGTAGTCGAGCAGGAAGGGGCTGGCGAGCAACGAAGCCGCGACCATCGCCGGTCCCTCGGCCTGGCTGCGGAGGCGGCGCCGCTGGAGCCAAATGAGCCCGGCGGCCGCGGCGAGCGCCGTCAGCGCTTGCAGCGCGTAGGCGAGACTCAGGCCGCCATGCAGCAGCCGCGCCGCGGCGAAGACGCTCTGCATCTTCTCATCGCCGACGAAACTGCGCTCGAGGCTCGCCCGCGCCAGCGGCGCCGCGGCGAGGAACGCGCTCCAGACCGCGCCGCCGAAGGCGAGCCATGAAGCCGCGACGAGCGCGCCCGCGCTCGCCGCTGCGGCGGCAATGGCCGTCCAGCGCCGCGCCGCGATGAGCGCGATCGGAATCAGGACGGCGAGGTGGGGCTTATAGATCAGCGCGCCGAAGCAGAGGCCCGCGACGATGGGCCGCTTGTCGAGGATGAGCGCCCCGCCGCCGATCAGCGCCGCGCTCAAGAAGCCGTTCTGGCCGTGTCCGGCGTTGATGAGAATGGCGGGAAAGGCGAGGATCGCGACGGTCCCGAGGCGGGGGCCGGCGTAGGCGCGCAACACGCGCCAATAGGCGGCGCCGGTCGCCGCAAGCCAGACCGCCAGCGACCAGAAATAGGGCAAGAGGGCGAGCGGCAGGCAGATCAAGAGATAGGGCGGCGGATAGAAGAAGGCGCTGTAGCCGACGCCGTCGCCGAACAGCGCCTTTTGGGCGGCCCAATGCGCCCCGACGTCGTAGGCCTCGGCGGCGCGGCCGCCAAGCGCGAGTTGCGAGGCGGTCCAGAAGCTGGGGAAGTCGGCGCCGAGCGGCTTGCCGGCGCGATCGATTCCGTCGTGCGCCAGTCCGATCCAGATCAGCGCCCCGGCGAAGGCGAAGACGAACAGTATGCGGGAATAGGCGAGCGCGCGCTCGCGGGTCAGCCAGTCGGCGTCGCGCAGGGCGGCCCAGCCTTGTTGCATCAACGCGCGCATCGAGCCCGTCCCAATTCAGGCTAAGGCATAGCGTTTCGCCCGTTAATTTCGCCATAAGGCGGGCCGGGTCGGAGGGTCACGGCGTCGGCGGCGCGCGGAGCGGGCGGCGCAACCCTCGCCGCCGCCATCGACCCGCACTTGACAGTCCGTTCCAACCCGTGTCTCTCCGCGCCCGGTTCATGACGCGGGGACGACGATGACGACGGCCTTGGTGTTTCCCGGACAGGGCTCGCAGGCGGTCGGCATGGGCAAGGGGCTCGCCGAGGAATTTCCCGCCGCCGCGGAGGTCTTTGCGCGCGTCGACGCGGCGCTCGGCGAGAAGCTGTCGACGCTGATCTTCGCCGGGCCGGAGGCCGAACTCACCCTGACCGCCAACGCGCAGCCCGCCTTGATGGCGATGAGCCTGGCGGTGACGCGCGTGCTCGAGGGCGAGGCCGGGCTCGACGTCGGGCGCGACGCCGCTTTCGTCGCCGGCCATTCGCTGGGCGAATATTCGGCGCTCTGCGCCGCCGGCGCGCTGACGCTGGAGGATGCCGCGCGCCTGCTGCGCATTCGCGGCCAGGCGATGCAGCGGGCGGTTCCCGTCGGCCAAGGCGCGATGGCGGCGATCATTGGGCTCGACTTTTCCGAGGTGTCGAAGATCGCCGGCCAGGCGGCGAGCGACCTCTATCTCACCGGCGCCATTTGCGAGACCGCCAACGACAACGGCGGCGGGCAGGTGGTGATTTCCGGCACGAAGGCGGCCGTCGAGCGGGCGATGGAACTCGCCAAGCTGAAGGGCGCCAAACGCGCGCTGCCGCTGCCGGTGTCCGCCCCCTTCCATTGCTCGCTGATGCGGCCGGCGGCCGAGGCGATGGCCGAAGCGCTGAAGACGGTCTCGATCCGCGCGCCCAAGGCGCCCCTTATCGCCAACGTCAGCGCGAGCCCGGTCGCCGACCCGGCGGTCATTCGCGACAACCTTGTCGCGCAGGTGACGGGAACGGTGCGTTGGCGCGAGAGCGTGCTGACCATGAGCGCTTGCGGGGTGACGCGCTTCGTCGAGCTCGGCGCCGGCAAGGTGCTCGCCGGGCTGATCAAGCGCATCGCCGAGGGCGCGACGGCCTCGAGCGTGGGGACGCCGGCCGACGTCGCGGCGTTCAAGGCGGCGAAGGCGAACTGAAGCGTCGAAGAACGGGAAAGGCGAGCTCACGTGTTCGATCTCAACGGGAAGACCGCTCTGGTGACCGGCGCTTCGGGGGGCATCGGCGGGGCGATCGCGCGCGCCCTGCACGCTCAGGGCGCCATTGTCGCGCTCTCGGGCACGCGGCGCGAGGCTCTGGAGGCGTTGGCCGGCGAGCTGGCGACGCGCGTTCACGTGACGCCGTGCGACCTCTCGGACAAAGAGGCGGTCGAGGCGCTCGTCCCCGCCGCCGAGGCGGCGATGGGCTCGCTCGACATTCTCGTCAACAACGCCGGCGTGACGCGCGACAACCTCTTTGCGCGGATGAAGGACGCCGAGTGGGACACGGTGATCGGCGTCGATCTCACCGCGGCCTTTCGTCTGGCGCGCGCTTCGCTCCGGGGCATGATGCGCCGCCGCTGGGGCCGCATCATCGGCATTGCGTCGATCGTCGGCGTCACCGGCAATCCCGGACAGGGCAATTATGCGGCGGCCAAGGCGGGCATGATCGGCATGTCCAAGGCGCTCGCGGCCGAAATCGCGACCCGGGGAATCACCGTCAATTGCATCGCGCCGGGCTTCATCGCCAGCCCGATGACCGACGCGCTCAACGCCAAGCAACGCGAGGCCATCCTGGCGGCGGTTCCCATCGGCCGGCTCGGCGCGGGCGCCGATATCGGCGCCGCGGCGGTCTATCTGGCCAGCGTCGAAGCGGCCTACGTCACCGGCCAAACGCTGCACGTCAATGGCGGAATGGCCATGATTTGAGGCGATTGCCGCGATCGGCGAGGCTGCGAACGGGCGGCCGCCGCCTCTCGCCTTGCCTAAAGAGATATGCTATCGAGCCGTTTCGTCGCCAGTGCGCTGGACTTGTCGTAAGGGGGCAATCCGCACGGATCGTTTGCTAAGCGCGGTTCGTCGGAGCACGGCGCCCGTCGTTGGGGGACGGTTTGCAATGGCTCGATCGATCGGCGATGGAAGTTGGGGATCAATCACAGGCGGGCGCTCGCGCCCGGCCGCATAAGGGAAAAGTCAAATGAGCGACGTGGCGGAGCGGGTAAAGAAGATTGTCGTCGAGCACCTGGGCGTTGACGCCGACAAGGTCGTCGACAATGCGAATTTCATCGACGACCTCGGCGCCGACTCGCTCGATACGGTTGAGCTCGTCATGGCCTTCGAGGAGGAATTCGGGGTTGAAATCCCCGACGATCAGGCCGAGACCATCGTGACGGTCGGGGACGCGGTGAAGTTCCTCGAGAAGGCGTCGGCGGGCAAGTGACGGCGCTCGCCGGACCGCCTCGATCCGCGCGAAGCAGGAAAAGGGCCGGCGAAAGTCCGGCCCTTGTCGCATCAGGGGAACGCAAACGCCAGGCCGGCCGGCGAGATCGCGGGTCGGCGGATCGTCCCCTTTGGCGCGCCGCGCGATCAAAGGGAGCTAGGGGCTAAGGAGCGGGAATGAAGCGCGTTGTGGTCACGGGATTGGGCATGGTCACGCCCTTGGCCTGCGGCGTCGAGGCGACTTGGCGCCGGCTGCTGGCGGGCGAATCGGGGGCCGCGCGCGTCGAGAATTTCGAGGTCGGCGACATCGCGTGCAAGATCGCGGCGCAGATTCCCGCGGGGTCCGCGCCGGACGCCTTCAATCCCGACGATTGGTTGGAGCCCAAGGAACAGCGCCACGTCGACGATTTCATCGTCTATGCGATCGCCGCGGCGAGCCAGGCGTTGCGTGACGCCGATTGGGCGCCCCGGACCTACGACGAGGAGATCGAAAGCGGCGTTTTGATCGGATCGGGCATCGGCGGCCTCGGCGGCATCTACGACGCCTCGGTGACGCTGCACGAAAAGGGTCCGCGGCGCATTTCGCCCTTCTTCATTCCCGGGCGCCTGATCAATCTGGCCAGCGGCTACGTGTCGATCGCCCACCGGCTCAAGGGCCCCAACCACTCCGTCGTCACCGCTTGTTCGACCGGCGCGCACGCAATCGGCGACGCGGGGCGTCTCATTGCGCTCGGCGACGCCAAGGTCATGGTGGCCGGGGGCGCGGAATCGGCGGTGAACCGCCTTTCGCTCGCGGGGTTCTCGGCCTGCCGCGCGCTGTCGACCGGCTTCAACGACCGGCCCAAACAGGCCTCGCGTCCCTATGACCGGGATCGCGACGGCTTCGTGATGGGCGAGGGGGCGGGCTGCGTCGTGCTCGAGGAACTCGACCACGCCAGAGCCCGCGGCGCCCGCATCTATGCCGAACTCATCGGCTACGGCCTGTCGGGCGACGCCTATCACATCACTTCGCCGGCGCCCGACGGCGACGGCGCCTATCGCGCCATGGGCGCGGCGCTCAAGCGCGCGGCGCTGTCGGCGTCCGACATCGATTACGTCAACGCGCATGGGACGTCGACGCCGATGGGCGACGAAATCGAGTTGCGCGCGGTCGAACGTCTCCTCGGCGTCGCTGCGGCCGCGGTCACGATGTCGTCGACCAAGTCCTCGATCGGCCACCTCCTGGGCGCCGCCGGCGCGGTCGAAGCGATTTTCTCCATTCTCGCCCTGCGCGACCAGATCGCGCCGCCGACCCTCAATCTCGACAATCCGTCGGTCGAGACGGCGATCGATCTTGCGCCTCACGCCGCGAGGAAGCGGAAAATCCACGTCGCGCTGTCGAATTCTTTCGGTTTCGGCGGGACGAACGCCTCGTTGATCTTCCGCCGGCCCTCTGAGCCCGGCGCGTGAGCGTTCGACTCTTCATTTCGCCGCAAAAATGGATAAAGTGGCGCGCGAAAGCGCGATGAGGCGAATTACGGCGGGCCCGGATGAACGACGCGTCGAATCAGGGCAGTGACGCCAAGACCCCCGGCGCCGAAGCCAAGAGCCAGCCGCGCGTCAGCCTTTTCGGCCGGCGCGCGCGCGCGCGTCCGCCCGCCGATCCGTCGCCGCAATCGGAGCCGCCGCCGCCACGCCGGGCGCGGCGCTCTGGGCTTTCCGGACTCAGCGGTTTCCTGTCGTTCGTGCTGCTCGGCGCGCTTGTGGGCTTTGCGCTGTTTGCTTCGGCGATGATCGAGGCGCGTCGGCCCGGACCGCTGGCGGCCGACAAGGTCGTCGTCATCGAGCGCGAAGACGACGGCGGCCCGATCGGCGATCAACTCGAACACGCCGGCGTCATCGACAGCGCGATCTGGTTCTCGGCGATGACGCTGATCGACGGCAGCCGCGGGGCGCTCAAACGCGGCGAATACGCGTTCCGGGCCGGCGCCAGCTTGCGTCAGGTCGAGGCCGAACTGATCTCCGGCAAGGTCGTGCTGCATTCCCTTACCATCCCCGAGGGTCTGACCAGCGATCAAGTGGTCGAGCGTCTGCGCGACAATGACGTTCTCGTCGGGGAGATCAAGGAGCCGCCGCGCGAGGGTTCGATTCTTCCCGAGACTTACAAGTTCGCGCGCGGCGAGACGCGCCAAGCGCTGTTGAGCGTGATGGAGAAAGCTCAAGCCAAGGCGGTCGACGAGATCTGGGCGAAACGCGCGCCCGATCTGCCGATCAAGTCGCCCGGGGAACTCGTCACGCTCGCCTCGATCGTCGAGAAGGAGACGGGCAAGGCGGACGAGCGCCCGCGCGTCGCCGGCGTCTTCATCAATCGCGTGCGCCGCCACATGAAACTCGAGTCCGATCCGACGATCGTTTATGGCCTGGCGTTCGGCAAGGGCACCCTGGGACATCCGATCTCCAAGGCGGAACTGGAGATGGCGACGCCCTACAACACGTATATCATCAGCGGCTTGCCGCCGGGCCCGATTTGCAATCCGGGCAAAGCGGCGCTCGAGGCCGTCGCCAATCCGACCGCGAGCAAGGAACTCTTCTTCGTCGCCGACGGCACGGGCGGCCACGCCTTCGCGGAAACGTTGGACCAGCATCTGAAGAACGTCGCGCATTGGCGGCAAATCGAGCAAGACGCCAAGGACAAACTCGCCCCTGACGCCGCGCCTGCGCCGGTCGCCACGCCGGCCGCCAAGCACGGCGCGCTCGAGACGCCCGACCCGAAGATCTTCGGCGCCGTGGCGCCGGTCCTCGCGCCGACGCCCGCCGATCGGGGCGGCGCGCTCGGCGCGAAATTGGCGAAGCTCGGCGCGAAGTTGCGCCTTCGCGAGACCCTCTTGGGCGCCGACGGTTCGTTGTCGCCGGCCAAAGTGACCGGCAAGACGCCCGAGGACCTCGGGGTCGTGGTCACCGGCGTCAACGACGCGCCGACGGGCGTCGTCTTCTCCGACGCCACGGACGCCGACACGAACGGATCGGCCGCCTCGATCACCCGGGTTCCGCTTTCGCCCGCCGCGCTCGCCGACCAGAGGGCCCGCGAAGCGCGCTACGGCGAGGCGGCGATCCCCGACGCGCGCGTGGCGGGGCTCGACGCTCCCGCCTCGCCGGCGCGCTACCGCGCTTTTGACGCCTCGGAGGGGACGCCGCTCGATCCGCTCCTCAACAAGACCTTCGATCTCAACTACGCCAAGACCGTCCCGTCGATGAATTAGCGCCGAGGTCGGACGCTCAAGCCGACGGCGGCAATTTGTCGCTCGCGATCGCCAGCGCGATGGCGCAGGCGTTGGACACGTTGAGGCTCTTGATCGCGCCGGGCAGGTCGAGCCGCGCCATAACGTCGCAACGCTCGCGCGTCAGCCTCCTCAAGCCCTTGTCCTCGGCGCCGAGAACGAGCGCCAGCGGGCGGGCGAGACGGGCCTCGCGAAGCGTCTGCGGCGCCTCCGAATCCAGACCGACGCGCCAATAGCCGAGGTCGCCGAGATCGCCGAGGGCGCGCGCCAGATTGGCGACGCTGCAGATCGGCACATGCTCGAGCCCGCCCGAGGCGGATTTGGCGAGCGCCCCGGCGAACTCCGGCGAATGGCGCTCCGTCGTCATCAGCGCGTCGACCGCGAAGGCCGCGCAGGTGCGCAAGATCGCGCCGACATTGTGCGGATCGGTGATCTGATCGAGCACGACGACGAGACCCCCGGCGGGCAATTCGGATATATCGATCGGCTCGAGCGGCTGGGCTTCGAGCAAGAGCCCCTGATGCACGGCCTCGCGCGGGGCGCGCTGCGCGATTTCGTCCGGCTCGGCGATGCGCGTTTCGACGCCGCGCGCCGCGATGTCCTCGGCCAGTCGCGCGGCGGCGGCGGCGGTCGCGTAAAGGCGAATGAGCTTGCGCCGCGGCGCGCGCAGCGCCGCGATCACGCTGTGAAAGCCATAGATGCGCACGACCTCGGCGGCGTGCGCATGGCGGCGCGGCGATCGCGGCGCCGATTTGTCGCGGCCTTCCTCGCGCGGCGGCGCGCGCTCGGAACGGCCGTCGGCCGTTTTCGTCGCCGGCCGCGGCGGGGGTGTCTCCGGCGGCCCGAAGGCGCCGCGTCGATGGGTCTTGCGAGTCAAAATGGCGGTCTCGGGAAGGAAGCGGCGAGGGGCCGCAATAGCCCAAAGACGCGCCGCTGGAAAGACGGCGCGAAGGAAGCCGGTCGTCGCGCCGTCATTTTACAGTTGACAGGGCGGGGCGGGGCGCAAGATAAGGCGACCCGAACGCGCCTCGGGTCTCCCGAGGCGTTTTCGTCCGCGGCCTCGCGTCGACGGATCGGGGGAGTGTCCCGAGCGGCAAAGGGGGCGGACTGTAAATCCGCTGGCTTAGCCTTCGTAGGTTCGAGTCCTACCTCCCCCACCATCCCCATCTATCCGGCTGATGTCGCTGGCGTTGCGTCAGAAGGGGACATTATCGCCGCCGAGGTTGGATTGATTGCGGAAAGGGTTTGTTTCCCAGCGAGCCGGCGCCGCGCACTTTCCGCCAGCGTCTTTTGGTTCGCGGCCCGCCGGTGGTAGGCGGCCATTTCCGCCTTCGACCAGCCGACAATCGCCAGCAGTCGCGCCTCCGTCGCGCCGCGCTCGGCCGCGATGGCCGCGCCTTGCCGAATCCGGCGGCCCGCGAGCCGTCGAGGGAGCCCTTCGGCGCAAAATCACAGACCGTCATTGCAAAGTCGCGGCTGATCGCAGGTCCTTCGCAGCGCTACTGGAGGCATGTGACGCCTCAGCCCCGGCGCCGCCTCACCACCATCGGCAGCCCGCCGCGCGGCGCGAGCGTCACGCGCTGCTGGGGCCAGACAAGGTGACCCGGCGCGACGGTCAAATCGAACTCCCTCGTGATCGCGGACAGCGCCAGCGTCGCCTCTTGCTGGGCGAACGCGGCCCCGATGCAGATACGAGGGCCGGCGCCGAACGGCAGGTAGGCAAAGCGGGGAATCGCCGGCCTCGTCTCGGGCAGGAAGCGCCGGGGATCGAACGCCTCGGGTCGCTCCCACAGCGCGCGCCGTCGATGCAGGACGTAGGGCGCGATCACAACCATCGCGCCCTGGCCAATTCGTCGCCCCGCCAGTTCGTCGGCCGCCAGCGCCTCGCGGCTGATGGCGACCAGGGGCGGATAGAGCCGCAACGCCTCCTCGACGACCGCGCGGGTCTGCGCCAGCTCCGTGGCTTCGCCCTCGGTCTCCTGTCGCAAACGGTCACGCCATTCCGGCGACAGCGTCAGCAGATAGAGTGACCAGGTCAACGCGTTCGCTGTGGTTTCGTGGCCCGCAGCGACGAATGTGACGAGATTGTCGCGGATCTCCGCCTCGGAGAGGCCGCGGCCGGTCGCCCCGTCGCGCGCCCCGAGCAACAATGTCAACAGGTCCTGCGGCGCACGCGCGGGATCGCTGGCGAGCGCTCTGCGCCGCTCACCCAACAGCCGGTCGACCGCCGCGCGAAAAGCATTTTCGGCGGGCCGCACGCGCCAGCGCCCCAGGCGCGGCACGAAATCGGGCAGGCCCAGCAGGTCGAAGGCGTCGATGCGGCCGACGGAATCGAAATAGAGGCGCATGTTGCGGCGGACCTCCTCGCGGTCCTCGCCCAGTCCTTCTGCGAAGATCGTGCGCGTCAGCACGTCGAGCGCGAGCCGGGCCATTTCCGCGCCGACGTCGATCACGCTTCCACCCGGCAGAGCGCGCCAGCGCTCGGTCAGGTCGTCGACCGCCGCCTGCATCGCCGGCGCAAAATCGCTGACGGCGCGACGCGCGAACGCGGGGGCCAACGCCTTGCGCTGGTCGCGCCATATCTCGCCCTCGGCGAGCAGCAGCCCGTTGCGCATGGCCTTGCCCAGCACGCGGCGCTGCAAGGCGCCCTTGCCGTAGTTGTCGGCGTTGTCGACCAGCACGCGGCGAATGGCGGCGGGATCGCTGACGACGACAAACTCGCCGAGCGCAGTCTTTTCGAACACGACGGGTTCGTCGAAATGGCGCCGCGTCCAGGCTTCCAGCGGGTTACGCCAGAGAGTCAACAGCAAACCGCCTACGCCTAGCGCAGTTCCCAGGGGCTCGGGAAACGGCGGAATGGGAAGCAGAGCTTCCCCTGGCGCTCCCGCTTCCCGCGCGCGTTCGCTGATCAGCGGCACGACGGACATGAAGGCCAACAATGCCCAGCTGGCCCGATGATTCCAAGGGCAGCCCAAAAAAACGACCATCGCGCCGGGGATCGACGAGTCCAACCCTCCCGAGGTTCCTGACCGGTCAGCCGCGGCGCGAAAGTTGGACTTCGACTCTGGCGACGTTGGCGCCTTGCGGCCTGATGTCGACCGTCTGTTTGTCGTCGGCCGCTTTCAGCGACACTTGAGCAGTCAAGGTCGGACCGGCGGCGGTTCCCTCGAAGACGCTCGGCCGACGCGGCGTTGGGCTCGCGTCCGATGTCAGCCCGCCGGCGGAGAATGAAGCAACCTCGCGACACGCATGGCTGCCCGCTCAGCCGCCCAATCGGGCCGCCCCGCCCTCCCGCGCGGCGCGTATCGCGCGCGAAAGCGGCACGATCGTTTCGTCGGTCTCGACGTTGAGCGCCCTCTCGAAATTGAAATGCCACGTCGGGTCGCGAGGTTGCGGCGTCGAGGCGTCGGTGCGACGGATCTTGGTCTCGAGGTCCTCCAGCGACCGCGACCAGTAATGATTGATGCGCAACACGTCGAATATCGGACTGCGGTCGCCTTCGACGTGACGCCGCGATGTGTCGAGGCTGTCGCCCAGCCAGTATTTGCTCCGGTGGATGCCGACCTTGTAAACCATGCGGGGGTTGGCGATGGACTTGACGGTGACCTGGCTCAACGGCGCGCGCTTCAAGTAGGCCTCGGCGACGGGTTGGGCGGGGCGCGCGACATGACCGCCCGAACCGAAGAACAATTGCCAGACGTCGAGCGCCGGCAGATCCGCATAGCGGCGCAAGATGCCTCTGATGTCGGCGACCTGCGGCGAGAAGAGGAATTCGTCGATGTCGATGAACGCCAGCCATCGGCATTCGCGGCGGGCGCTCCTCAGGCAGTGCCGGTAGGCGGCCGCTTGGCCGGCCGGGACCGGCCAGTCGGTCAGTCTGACCAAGCCGCAGGCAATCCAAGGCTCCAGCACGGCGCGAAAATCGTCGGTGGAGAAGTTGTTGTAGAGATAGAATCGCGTCGCTCCGACCCCGGCGTGAAAGGCAAGCCATTCATCGAGGAACGGAGCCTCCTCGCGAAAGATCGCGCACATCGCCAATTCGTGGGGGTAGGGCGCTCGCAGCCATTCGTTGCAGCGTTGGGCGTAGCCGATCGGCGCCCGCGCCCATATTCGCAGTTGAGCTCTGGCGCGATCGATGCGGTTCACGGGTCGCCTCCCGAGCGTCCAGGCGGGCGCACACGGCCTTCGACAGACCGCGGGTCATGTCGCGGCCGAGCCTGTGCGCATAGGTCTTGTAACACAGGCGGGACGGCTATCGAGCCGCTTCATCCTGTCCGTCGTGCGAGCCGCGACGAACGCCGCCCCGACCGCGCCCATCCCGCGCGGCCGCCATCGGCCACTCCTGGACCCGCCGTCTTAAGTCGTCGCCACCGGCCTGTCGGGGAAGGCGAGTTGCTCCCGGTCGCGCCAGTCGCTGACGTAGTTGATCTCCATCAGCCGCCTGACGCCGATGACCGGGCGCTTGTCGAAGCCGTGCCAGGTGTTCGGCCCCGCCTTGAAAATCGCCGACCGGTTGAATTCGGCGGACGAGCGGCCGACCCAACGCTTCCGCGCGTCGTAAATGTCGGTGCCCCAATCCTTGGCGTGCGGACCGGTGCAGAGATAGAGCACCATCGAGAACACTTTCTCCGGAATGTCGCGGTGCGGCTCCAGCCACATGCCGTCGGTGTCCTGCATGTATTCGACGCGCACGAAGGTTCCGTCCGCCCGGATGCCCAGCGTCTCCTCGAATTGACGCGCCACGTCGGGACGCTGCAAAGCCTGCGCGAGGTTTTCGCAGACGGGAAACTGCGCCCGCAGTTCCGGCGTGAAGAAGGTGCGGCGCGCGTTGTAGGTGTTGCGCGTGCCGTCCGTCGCCCCGAGCATCGGCGGCACGATCGGCAGGACGAGGATCGCCGTGCACAGCGCCTCGGGAAAAGTGTCGACGAGCGTCCAGCGCCGATAGGGATCCTCCAGGCGCTCGGCGTTGCGCAGCGCGCCGATGAAATGCCTGGCGATCGCTTCGGGCTCCGGCGTGAAGGGGTAGGTCATGGTCAACCCTTTCCGCCAAACGAGCGCGGCGCCATGAACACCAGTTCGCGCACTCCGGGAATGGATTTGGCGAAACCGCTGATCGCGTGCCGGATATTCTCGCGACGCGCGTACCACTCCGAATCGACGAAGCACAGTTGCACGCTCATCCGTTTGCCCTTCTGCGGCAGGAAGCCGTGCCAGGAATGGTCGCAGACGCGGAACATCAGCATGCGGCCGAATTCCGGCGCGAACTCGAAGGCGTAGTCGTCGCGATCGTTGCTGCGCAGCACCCTGAGGCGACCGCGCTCGTAAGGCCACTCGCGGCTGAAGCCCACCAGGACGGTGATGATCTTGTGCTTCGAATTGGGGTGAGCGTAGCCCTCGTTGTAGGCCCCGCTGGTCGCCCCCATCATGACGATCGAAGTGGGACGGCTGGTGAGATCGATGTCGAACTTCTGCTCGACCAGCCGGCGAAAGCGAACGCTCTCGAGATCGCGCATGCAGGCGGCGAATTTCTCGCCGAATCTCAGGTTCGCCAGCGCGTAACTGCCGCGATGGGGAATCTCCGGCGCGTCGGCGAGCACCTCGTCCTTTCGCTTCTCGTCGATGGCGTGTTCGACGAAAGCGAAATCGTAAGGGTCGCGACGGAGCTCGGCGGCCCTGATGGCCTCTTCATCGAGCATCGAGAATTGCGATTCTTCGAGCATAGCGCACCTCTTTCTCGTCGCCTCGCGGCGGCGTCGGTTTGGCGATTTAGAACCTTGGCATGTTGGCGTCCGCATTCGGCGTGATCGCGACGCCCTCGACCTCCACCAGCCACTCGGGCCGGCAGACCGCGCCCTGAACGATGATCGCCGGCAGCGCGGCGAAGCGTTCGCGCAGGCTCCCTTCGATACGCCCGAGATCCGAGGGATCCCGGAGATAGACGATCATGTGCGTCATATCGGCGAAAGACGCCGACCCGGCGCGCAGCAGCGCTTCAACGTTCTCCAGCGCGCGATCGAGCTGACGTCCCGCGTCGCCGGGGTGGACGACCTCGCCCGCCGCATCGATGCTCGCCGTGCCGGAGATGAAAATATGCGCGCGGTCGGAATAGGCGACGCGCGTCGCCCGTTCGAAGGTGACGTTGTAGTCCTTCGTCGCGCAAAGCCTGCCGAAATCATTGAGATAGGAAATCTGCTTCGGCTCGGCGTCGACGTTGGAATAGGCGTCCATCGCCACCACGTCGTAGCGATGCGCGCAGGCGCCCTCGATGCCGGTGCTGGCGATGAAATGCGTCGCGCCGGTCAGCCCCTGTTCGGCGAACAGCGCGCGGCGGGCGTCGACCATGCCGCGGTAGAAGATGTCGACGTCTTTCATGTAGATCCACGTTCGCACGCAGTGGTCGCGCAAGGAGGCGCCTTGCTGGGCGAGCGTGTGGATCAGGTCGTCGAAGACGGCGCGGGTCTGCGATTCGGCCGAAAGCGACCGTTCCGCGTCGCCGGAGCAGAGCCGGGTGCTCCACAGATGCCGTTTGCCGGCTTTCTCGACCAGCAAATGGCGCGGCGAAAGGCGGCGCTTCCTCAAGCCCCCGGGACTGTCGATATGGTAGGCGAGCAGCGCCACCTTCGCGCCCCGCAGCGGCCGCTGCTGCACGATGGAGATCGCCACGGAATCGTCGAAGATGGCGCTTTCGCGCACCAGCGCGGCCTGATTGAGGACATCGCTCAAGAAGACCCGCCGGAAGACCGCCGTCTCCGGCGCGAGACCGAGGTCCGCTTGCGCCTGGCGATAGGATTCGGCGACCGATCGAATCTGAGTCGGCAAATCCGGCGAATCGGCCGCTTCCACAATAAGAAAATGCTCACGCCCGCCCTCTCCGGCGTCGAACGTGCGGATGGAAGCCATACAACCCCTCGGTGCGCCCCTCGGAGAACCTCGAAGGGCGCTTTTCAAGCTCCATGGCGATATGCGCGCAGCGCCCTTGCGGCTCCTTGATATAAGTCAAGCTCGACCGCGCCGTCCGCGCTCCGGCGGCGTCAGGAGCGATCCGAGCCTTTGAGCGAATGCGCCGCCGTCTGGCCGTAATAGGCGCTGGGGCCATGCTTGCGCTGGAAATGTTTGGCCAGCAGCTCGGTCTCGATCGCGCCGAGGTCGGGCGCGATTTGCAGCGACATCAAAGCCATGTGCGCCACGCATTCGACCGCGACCGCGATTTCGACCGCCTTGGCGACGCTTGCGCCCCAGGTGAACGGCGCATGGCGATTGACCAGGACGCCGGGAAAATGCGCCGGATCGAGTTCGGCGAACCGCTCGACGATGACGTTGCCCGTTTCCCATTCATAGGCCGCGGCGATTTCCTGGGCCGTCATCTTGCGCGTGACCGGCACGTCGCCGTCGAAATAGTCGGCGTGAGTGGTGCCGAAGTTCGGGATCGGCCGACCGGCCTGGGCAAACGCCGTGGCGCAAGAGGAGTGGGTGTGCACGACGCCGCCGATGCCGGGGAACGCCAGGAACAGCCTGCGGTGGGTCGGCGTGTCTGACGACGGATTGAGCTCGCCTTCGACCCTCGTTCCCTCGAGGTCGATCAAGACCATTTCGTTGGGCTGCAGGGCGGCGTAGTCGACGCCGCTGGGCTTGATGGCGAATATGCCCTTGGCGCGGTCGATGGCGCTTGCGTTGCCGAAGGTGAGATTGATCAGCCCCTGACGCGGCAGATCGAGGTTCGCCTCATAGGCTTCGCGTTTGAGTTCTTTCAACATGATCGCATCCAAACCCTTGGCGCGCATGGCGCGCGCGCTTGCGGCGGCGGCGCTCGCCCGGCGGATTTTCCCTCCGGCGCAAGCTCGGCCCGGGCGTTCTATGACGATCCCCGCGCTCGCGCCAGCCCCTCGCACAGGAGAGGCGCCGATTGGGGCCGCCGCCGTTCGCGAGCCGCCGGCTTCCCCGCCGCGTCAAGTCTGCCCGGGGGTGAAACGCGCCACGAGTTCGTGCGCTTCGCCGGGATAGGTCAGCTTGACGTGCGTCACCGGCGTCTCGCCGCTCCAGGTGCGGCGCTCCACGATCAGGCAGGGGGCGCCCTCGGCGATCCTGAGGGCGCGGGCGGCGTCGGCGCGCGCCGCCGCCGCGCTGATGCGGTGCTCGGCGCGGGTCCAGGGAACGCGCCCCATGAGCCAGGCGCCGGGCGAGATTTCAGCGAACGGCTCGTCGGCGGCCTCCGGCGCCGCCGCGAGGCTGATCAACCGCTCCTCGAGGCAGAAGGGCCGCTGCGCGGCGTCGTGACGGCAAACAAGCGCGAGCACCCAATCGCCCGCTGCGGCGCCGAGCAGAATTCGGACGGCGCGGGTCGCGCGCCGCTTGCGGGCGGAGAGAATCTCGAAGCGATAGGGCAGGCCGAGGGCGGCGACCTCCGCGCGCACGTCGTGGATTTCCAACACCGCGGACTGCGAATGCGGTCGGATGACGAAGCTGCCGGCCTTGCGCCGTCGTTCGATCAATCCGGCGCCCGCCAATTGCGTCAGCGCCTTGCTCACCGTCATGCGCGAACATTGGTAGCGCGCCGTCAGCTCGTGCTCGAAGGGAATGCGATGCCCCGGCGGCCATTCGCCCGAGAGAATGCGCGACTCGATGTCTGCGAGGATCTGCTGATGGAGCGAGACCGAAGGGGACGGTCGCGGCGCGCGCTGGGCGGTCATGAGCGCGCCATTGCTCGGCTTTGGCCTTGCTCGGATCGGCCTCGCCGCGTGGCGGACGCGTGGCCGCAGGGCAGGCGTGGCTTCGGCTTGGATGGGTTCATTGCGCGCACAGCCGCTGCATCGTCGCGGCGAATCTCGCCGCGATCCGTTCTCGCTTCGGGTGGCGGCCGTCGGCGACGACCCGGCGTCCGCCGCTCCAGACGCAATCGACGAGCGGGTTGCCGACGCTGAAAATCCAGGCGTCGAGAACCTGATCGTCGGCGCGACCGGCGAGCGCGGGATGGTCGGCGCGCAGCGTGACGACGTCGGCGCAGGCGTCGGCCGCCAGCCGCCCGCCGCGGCGCGCCAGCGCCCGCGCTCCGCCCGCCGCGGCGGCGTCGTAGAGCGCGCGGCCGGTCGAGCCGCCCGCCGCCGCGCAGACGTTGCGCTGACGGTCGCGCAGCCGCTGCGCATATTCGAGTTGGCGCAGTTCGGCGGCGACGCCGATCAGCACGTTGGAATCCGTTCCGATGCCGTAGACCCCGCCTTGGGCGATGAAATCGGCTGCGTTGAAAACGCCGTCGCCGAGGTTGGCCTCGGTCACCGGGCAGAGGCCGGCGACCGCGCCGGCGCGCGCCAGGCGCCGCGTCTCCCCTGAGTCCATGTGGGTGGCGTGAATGAGACACCATCGCCGATCGAGCGGCGCGTGATCGAGGAGCCATTGCACCGGCCGGGCGCCGGACCAGGCGAGGCAATCCTCGACTTCCTTCGCCTGCTCGGCGGCGTGAATGTGGATCGGCGCGTCGCCGGCAAGGGCGACGACGGCCGACAATTCATCCGGCGTCGCGGCGCGCAGACTATGCGGCGCGACGCCGACGCCGCCGCCCGCCACGCCCTTCATCAGCGCGCGGCACTCCTCGAGGAGCCTGGCGAACGAATCGACGTCGCAGATGAACCGCCGCTGCTCCGGCCTGGGCGGGGCGCCGCCGAAGGTGGCATGCGCATAGAACACGGGCAGCAGCGTCAGCCCGATTCCGGCGTCCTGCGCCGCCGCGACGACGCGGCTCGCCATCTCGGCGCGCGCCGGATAAGGCGAACCGTCGGGCGCATGATGCAGGTAGTGGAATTCGCCGACCGCCGCGAAGCCCGCCTCCAGCATCTCGACGTAGAGCTGCGCCGCCACCGCCTCGGCGTCGTCAGGCGACATCGTCAGGGCGAAGCGATACATGGTCTCGCGCCAGGTCCAGAACGTGTCGTTCCCCGCGCCGCGGAATTCGGCGAGGCCCGCCATGCCGCGCTGAAAGGCGTGCGAATGCAGATTGGCGATCGCCGGCGCCGCGATCGCATGGCGTTCGTCGCCGGCCCGCGCCGCAACCCCCGCCTCGATCGCAACGATCGCCGCGCCGTCGATCGTCAGACGAACGTCGGATCGCCATCCCTCGGGCGTCAACGCCTTGGCGGCGTGAATGACCGGCATCGCCATCCCTTCGTCACGTCGTCGGGCGCGTCGTCGCGCCCGCTGCGCTTGCAATCTTCGCCATTATGTCTATACATTAAAGCGGGGCGCGAGGGAAGAGACGAAGCCGACGCCATGGCCCACGCGAGCGATCCGGCGCAGCCGGAAACCATATGGCTCAACGCGCGTCTGGCGACGCTCGCCGCCGAGCGGCCCGGCCTCGGCGTTATCGAGCGCGGCGCGATCGGCGCGCGCGACGGCCGCATCGCCTTCGCCGGCGAAGCCGAGGATTTGCCGGCCGCCTGGCGCGCCGGCGCGCGACTCGTCGATTGCGGCGGCCGCTGGATCACCCCCGGATTGATCGACTGCCACACCCATCTCGTCTATGCCGGCGATCGCGCCCGCGAATTCGAAATGCGGCTTGCCGGGGCAAGCTATGAGGAGATCGCGCGCGCTGGAGGCGGCATCGTCGCCACGGTCGGCGCGACGCGCGCGGCGGACGAAGACGAATTGCTGCGCCAAAGCCTGCCGCGCCTCGACGCGCTGATCGCCGAGGGGGTCACGACGGTCGAAGTGAAGTCGGGCTATGGGCTCGAGCTCGCCGCCGAGCGCAAATCGCTGCGCGCCGCGCGCCGCCTCGCCGAGGCGCGGCCAGTCGCGATCCGCGCCACGTTTCTGGGCGCGCACGCGCTGCCGCCGGAACGGCGCGGGGCGCGCGCCGCCTACCTTGCCGAGATCGCCGACGTGATGATTCCGGCGCTCGCCGCCGAAGGACTCGTCGACGCGGTCGACGCCTTCTGCGAGCGCATCGCCTTCACCCGCGAGGAGATCGCGACGGTGTTCGCAGCGGCGCGCGCGGCGGGGCTGCCGGTGAAGCTGCACGCCGATCAATTGTCGAACGGCGGCGGGGCGGCTCTTGCCGCCGAGTTCGGCGCGCTTTCGGCCGATCATCTCGAATACGCCGACGAGGACGGGGTCGCGGCGATGGCGCGCGCCGGCGTCGTCGCCGCGCTGCTGCCGGGCGCCTACTACACCTTGCGCGAGCGGCAGGCGCCGCCGGTCGCCCTCTTCCGCCGCCATCGCGCGCCGATGGCGGTGGCGACCGATTGCAATCCCGGCACCTCGCCGCTGACCTCGCTGTTGCTGGCGCTCAACATGGCGGCGACCCTGTTCGGCCTCACCGTCGAGGAATGCCTCGCCGGCGTCACCCGCAACGCGGCGCGCGCGCTCGGCCTTGCCGGCGAGACCGGCGCGCTCGAAGCCGGCAAGTGGGCGGACCTGGCGATCTGGGACATCGAACGCCCGGCCGAACTCGTCTATCGCCTCGGCTTCAATCCATTGCACGCGCGCGTGTGGAGGGGCCGATGACCATCGTCTTGAAGGCCGGCGCCGCTGCGCTCGGCGATTGGCGCGCGATCTGGCGCGGCGCGCCGATGGCGCTCGACCCGGCGCATGAGGCGGCGGTGGCGGCGAGCGCGGCGGCGGTTACGCGCATTCTCGATCGCGGCGAGCCGGTCTACGGCATCAACACCGGCTTCGGCAAGCTCGCCGGCGTGCGCATCGCGGCGGCCGATCTCGCCGAGCTGCAACGCAACATCGTGCTCTCCCACGCCGCCGGCGTCGGCGAGCCCTCGCCCGTCGAGACGGTGCGGCTGATGATGGCGCTGAAGCTCGGCAGTCTCGCCCAGGGCGCCTCCGGCGTGCGGCCGGAGACGCTTCGCCTTCTCGAGGCGATGCTGGCGCGCGGGCTGACGCCGATCGTGCCGGCGCAAGGCTCGGTCGGCGCCTCGGGCGATCTTGGCGCCCCTCGCCCATATGGCCGCGGCGATGATCGGCGTCGGCGAGGCGCGCCTCGGGGGGCGCGTCATGCCGGCCGTGGATGGGCTCGCCGAAGTTGGCCTCGCGCCGATCGCGCTCGCGCCGAAGGAGGGACTGGCGCTGCTCAACGGCACGCAATTCTCCACCGCCAATGCGCTCGCCGGCCTGTTCCAGGCGGAGACTTTGTGGCGCTCGGCGCTGGTCGTCGGGGCGCTGTCGACCGACGCGGCGCGCGGCTCCGATGCGCCGTTCGACGCGCGCATCCATGCTTTGCGCCGCCATCGCGGTCAGTCGCCGGAATTCACCGAAGCGCGGTCAATGCCGCGCGTCGCGGCGACCGCGGCGGCGTTTGGCGCGGGCGGGTTGCCCATCAGCAGGTACATGACGCCGACGAAAACCGCCAGAGCAATCACTGCGACGCACGCGGCGCGCTGGGATCGCAGTTTTCCACGGATCGGTCCCTCGGCTCCTGAACCATTTGAACCGGCTCTTTTTCCCTGGCCCTTTGGCGCTCTGCCGGCGAATGCCTTAGACTTCAGCAAAGCGCGTGCCCAAGAGCGGGTCCCGGCGCCGCTTGGAAGCTCGGCCATGTCAAGTCATCGTGGAACGGGAGTTCTGATAAGCGGGAAATCGGCGGGGCGGTGAGATTAAAAATGCAGGTGCACTGTAACGCTGCGGTCATTGCCGCGGATGTACGATAAAAGGACAGGAGAGCGGCACGAGTGTTCCGGCGCGGGACAGGCTACAGAAGCGCTCTTCGCGTCACTGCGAGAGCATTAAATCTCCAGATGACTGGAAGGCCATTATCTGCGAGAATGAAATCCCTGAGTTTCTCGGCGATGTGGCGCAGGCTGATCCGCCTGCGACTTGTAGGTGCAGCCGCCGAGGTGCGGCAGCATGACGAGGTTCTCGTGCTTGCGCGCGTAGGCGAGCAGGGGATTGCGGCGGACGTTCGACCATTCGCCATGGGATCGCATCGAGTCCCGCGCCGGCGATGCGGCGCGCCTGAGCGCTTCGAAGCAGCGCCTCGTCGTTGACGATCGCGCGCGCGCGAGGTGTTGACGAGGATCGCGCCGGGCTTCATCAGCGGAACTCCTTCCGGTCCACCAGGTTCGCGTTCTCCGGCGTCAGCGGGACATGGATCGAGACGACGTTCTGACTCGCGGAAGATCGTCTCTTGTCCACGCGCTCGATCCCTTTGGCCTGGAAATCCTTGATGTCGTGCGCGAGGACGCGCATGCGGAAGGCGTGGTGTA
>CAVWKL010000110.1:0-7099 GCA_963755075.1 uncultured Alphaproteobacteria bacterium | reverse complement strand
TTATGCCGTCTACTTGGTTCAGGTTGCGTCTCGCGCAAGGCGGGCGAACTCGTCGACGTGATTCTCGAACTGAAACGCAACGGCATCGCGATCGTCTGGATCGAGCACATCGTGCACATCCTGTTGCGGGTCGCCGAGCGCCTGATTTGCATGGACGCCGGACGGATCATCGCCGACGGCGCGCCGCGAGGCGGTGATGTACGATCGCAACGTCATCGAAGCCTATCTCGGCGGAGGCGCGGGATGACGCTGCTTTCGGTCGAACGCCTCGAGGCGCGCCATGGGCTTTTGCAGGCGGTGCGCGGCGTCAGCTTCGCCATCGAAAAGGGCGAGACGATCGCCCTCGTCGGCGCCAACGGCGCCGGCAAAACCACGCTTTTGCGAACGATCGCCGGCGCGCATCGGCTCTCGAGCGGCCGGATCGCCTTCAACGGGGTCGACATCGGTTCGCGCAGCTCGCACGCGCGGTCGGCGATGGGCATCGCCTTGGTGCCCGAAGGGCGGCGGCTGTTCGCCCGCATGACCGTCGAGGAGAATCTCCTGCTCGCGCGCTCGGCGCGGCGCCGCGGCCCCTGGACGCTCGAGGGGGTCATGGCGGCCTTCCCCAATCTCCAGGCGCGCCGGCGCGCCCTCGCCGGCACGTTGTCGGGCGGCGAGCAGCAGGCGACTGCGATCGGCCGCGCGTTGATGACCAACCCCGAGATCATCCTGCTCGACGAAGTCTCGCTCGGCCTATCGCCGCTGATCGTCGATCGGGTCTATGCGCAACTTGAGATACTGAAGGCCTCGGGCGTCGCCATCGTCCTCGTCGAACAGGATCTGAAACGCGCGATGGCGATGGCGAGCCGCACGATCTGCATGCTCGAAGGCGCGGTCGCCCTAGAGGGGCCGACGAGCGCCTTGACCCGTGACGACGTGACCAAGGCCTACTTTGGCCTGCGCAAAAGCGCCGAATACGGAGCGAGCGCATGATCTTCGTCAATCAGGTGATCCAGGGCGTCCTGCTCGGCGGCTATTACGCGCTGATCGCCTGCGGCCTGTCGTTCATGTTCAGCGTCATGCGCATCATTAACCTTGCGCACGGCAGTCTCGCGATCCTGGCCGCCTATGCGCTCTACACGCTCGCCGATCGCTTCGACGTTTCGCCGTTTATCGGCCTCCTCATCGTCGTGCCGGCAATGGCGCTGATCGGCTGGGCGCTGCAACGCGCGGTGCTGGAGCGCAGCGCGCGCAGCGGCCTCTTGGTCCCGGTGCTGTCGACCTTCGGGCTCGCCATCATCATCGACAACCTGTTGTTCCAGCAATTCGGCGCCGACACGCGCTCTCTCGCCCCTTACATCGGCGACTTGTCCTACGACAGCTGGGCGCTGACCGACGACATCGCGATCGGCAAGCTTGCGGCGTTGACCATGGCGACGGCGATCGTTCTGCTTGGCGGCATTCAGCTCTTCCTCAAGCAAACTCAGCTCGGCCGCATGATCCGCGCCACGGCGGAAGACGCCGACACCGTCGGGCTTGTCGGCGTCAACGCGCGGCGCGTCAATGCGCTTGCCGCGGCGATCGCGATGGCGACGGTGGCGATCTCCGGCGCTTTCCTGGCGATGCGCGCGACCTTCGACCCCTATGCGGGCGCGCAGCAGCTGATCTTCGCCTTCGAAGCCACGGTCATAGGCGGCGTCGGCTCGCTGTGGGGAACGCTGGTCGGCGGGATCGTCCTCGGCGTCGCGCAGAGCCTGGGCGCGTCGGTCAACCCTCAGGGTTTCTTCATCGCCGGCCATCTCGCATTCTTCGGCGCGTTGTTCGCGCGACTGTTTTTCGGCGACTTCGGCCCGCGCGTTCGACGCGCCTTCGCGCGGGGGCCGGCATGAGGGCGAGGCCCGCCGTCACAGTCGAGCGCTGGACGCGCGAGTCGCGCCTTGCGCTCGCCGTCGCCGCGCTGGCGGCCATCGTCCTTGCCTTCGGGCCGCCGCTCTTCAGCGCCAATATCGTCGACCGGCTGACGACGCTGTTCATCTACGTAATCCTCGCGGTGATGTGGAACGCGCTGGTCGGCTATTGCGGACTGGTGTCGATCGGCCAGCAGGCGTTCTTCGGCCTGGGCGCCTACGCCGCGGTGCGGCTTGCCGATTCCGGGCTCAGCGTCTATCCGTCGCTGCTCGTCGGCGCGCTGATCGTCGGCGCGGTGTCCGGCGCCGCTGTCGACGATCATGTTGCGCCTGAAGGGCGGCGAATTCGCCATCGGCATGTGGGTCGCCGCGGAGATGGCGCATCTGCTCGTCAACCTCGACACTTTGGTCAACGGCGAGACCGGCACTTCGCTGATCGCGCTGAACGCCTATCCGGCCGACTTGCGTCGCGCGTTGACCTATTGGTGCGCGCTCGCGGCGATGGCGGGTCTGCTGGCGATCGTGTTCTTCCTGCTGCGCAGTCCGCTCGGCGCGGCGATCCAGGCGATCCGCGACGACGAAGCGGCGGCCGAATCGGTGGGCGTGCGCGTCGTTCGAGCCAAGCGCCTCATTTTCATCCTCGCTGCGTTCGGCGCCGCGCTGGCTGGCGCGCTGTGGGTCGCGACCGCCGTCACGTTCCAACCGAAGACCTACTTCAGCCCGCAATGGACCGCCTACATGATCTTCATGGCGCTGGTCGGGGGTCTGGGAACCTTCGAGGGCGCGATCCTCGGCGCGGTGGTGTTTTTCGCCATCGAGGCTTGGTTCGGCGGCGCGGGCGTCTGGTACCTTGTCGGGCTCGGCGCGACGGCGCTGGTGTTCGCGCTCGCGCTGCCGCGCGGCGTCTGGGGTTGGGTCGAAGACCGCACTGCGCTGCGCCTACTGCCGATCGGCTATCGGATTCATTTCTGCGACGTCGTTGCCGCGAAGCCCGGCGACGCAACGAATTCCGCGCCGCCGGGCGCGTCTTAGGCGGGCCAGCGGGCAAAGCGAGCGCGCGCCCAGGAGACAGGGAGGACGGCATGCTATTCGGCAAGACGATCGTCGTGACCGGAATTGCCTCGGGGATCGGCGCGCGCGTCGGCGAGCTCGCGATCGCGCTCGGGGCCGATGTCGTCGGCATCGACCTCAAGGCGCCAGCCTCTCCGCTCGCCGTTTTCGTCAAGGCCGACATCGCCTCGCCGCAGGCGATCGCCGACGTCGCGCGGACGCTGCCGCGACGCTTCGACGCCCTGTGCAATGTCGCCGGCGTCTCGGGCGTCGCGGGCGCGGCGAAGACGCTGGCGATCAATTTCTATGGTTTGCGCGAATTGAGCGAGGCGCTGGCGCCGCGCCTTCGCGAAGGCGGCGCGATCGTCAACGTCGCCTCGATCGCCGGCTATGGCTGGCGCGCCAATCTCGAACGCGCCAAGGCGTTCATGGCGGCGCCCGGCTTTCCCGACGTCGCCGCGCTCGTCGCGCAATATCAAGTTCCCGACGCCGAGGGCTATCCGCTGTCGAAGGAGCTTCTGCAGCTGTGGACGATGCGCGCGGCGCATCAGCCGCTGTTCAAGGACCGCGGCGTTCGCGTCAATGCGGTCAGCCCGGGACCGGTGACGACGCCGATCCTCAGCGAATTCCGCCAGATTTTCGGCGATGCGCGCGTCGACGAAGACATCGCGCGCGTCGGCCGTGCGGGCGCGGCGCCGGACATCGCGCCGGCCGTGCTGTTCCTCTGCTCCGACGGCGCGCGCTGGATCAACGGCGCCAACCTTCCGGTCGACGGCGGGTTGGAAGCCTCGATCAACGCGAGCGTTCTCGGATTCTAGAGCCTTCGAATCTTCGCCGCGCGGCGAGCGCGGTCCTTTCAGACAAAGAGGAGTCCATCATGAAAATTGATTTCATTATCGACGGCGAGCCGGTCGGCGCGTCGAATGGCGCGACCTTCGCGCGCCACGATCCGGTGACGGGAAGCATTGCGACTGAGGCCGCGGCGGCGGGCGCCGCCGACGTCGCCAAAGTCGTCGAGGCGGCATCGCGCGCCTTCGCCTCCTGGTCGGAAACCGGCCCCGGAGAGCGGCGCGCGCTGCTGCTCAAGGCTGCCGACCTTTTGGAGAGCCGCGTTGCCGACTTCGCCAAGCTGATGACCGAGGAGATCGGCGCGACCGGGCCGTGGGCCGGCTTCAACGTCCACTTCGCAGCGAGCATGCTGCGCGAGGCGGCGGCGTTGACGACGCAGATTCTCGGCGAGGTGATCCCCGCCGACAAACCCGGCGTCCTGTCGCTCGCGGTGCGCCAGCCCGCCGGCGTCGTGCTCGGCATCGCGCCTTGGAACGCCCCGGTCATCCTCGGCGTCAGGGCGATCGCCGCGCCGCTCGCCTGCGGCAACACGGTGATCCTGCGCTCGTCCGAGGCATGCCCCGGCACGCATCATCTGATCGTTCAGACGCTCGTCGAGGCGGGCTTTCCCAAGGGCGTCGTCAACGTCATCGCCAACGCGCCGGCCGATGCGCCCGAAGTGGTGGCGGCGCTGATCGCCCATCCCGCAGTCAAGCGCGTCAATTTCACCGGCTCGTCGAAAGTCGGCAAGGTGATCGCCAAACTCGCCGCCGAGCACCTGAAGCCCGTGCTGCTGGAGCTCGGCGGCAAGGCGCCGCTGATCGTGCTCGATGACGCCGATCTCGACGCCGCCGTCGACGCCGCTGCGTTCGGAGCGTTCCTCAACCAAGGGCAGATCTGCATGTCGACCGAGCGATTCATCGTCGACGCGAAAGTCGCCGACGCCTTCGTCGGCAAGCTCGCCAAGCGCGCCGCCGCCCTGCCGGCCGGCGATCCGCGCGGCCCGGTCGTGCTGGGGTCGCTGGTCAACCTCGCCGCGGCTGAACGCATGGATGCGCTCATCGTCGACGCGGTCGCCAAGGGCGGCAAAGTCGTCGCTGGCGGCAAGCGCAACGGCGCGATCGTCGAGGCGACGATCATCGACCATGTGACGCCGCGCATGCGCATCTACGGCGAGGAATCGTTCGGCCCGGTCAAGCCGGTCATCCGCGTCGATGGCCAGGACGAGGCGATCCGCGTCGCCAACGACAGCGAATACGGCCTGTCGGCGGCAGTGTTCAGCCGCGACGTTCGGCGGGCGATGGCGGTCGCCAAGCGGCTGGAGACCGGCATCTGCCACATCAACGGCCCGACCGTGCACGACGAGGCGCAGATGCCGTTCGGCGGCGTCAAGGCGTCCGGCTACGGACGCTTCGGCGGTAAGGCGGTCATCGCCGAGTTCACCGATTTGCGCTGGATCACCATCGAGGGTCCGCAACCCTATCCGTTCTGAGGCAAACCCGGGCCGGCAAGGTCCGCGACGCGAAGTTCCGCCGGTCCCTCGGGCGGCGGCGATCGATCGTGGGGAAACAAGAGCCTCGTTCGGCGCCGCTTCAGCCGAGTTCCCGCTGCACGAGGCTCACCCAGTAGCCGGCGCCCAGCGTGAGGATATCGTCGTTGAAATCGTAGAGCGGCGTGTGGAGGTCGTGGAATGAGCCGTCCGGATCGACGCCATTGCCGATCATGATGAAGCCGCCGGGCCTCGCCCCCAGCATGAAGGCGAAGTCCTCCGCCCCGGTTCGCGGCGGCGCGTCGGCGTCGACATTGTCCGCGCCGACCAGCGCGCTCGCCGCGGCGATCGAGATCGCGGTCTGCTCGGCGTAGGTGATCAGGGGCGGATAGCGCCGCTCGTAGTCGAAATCCGCTGCGCACCCATAGGCGCCGGCGAGCGAATGGGCGAGTTCGCCGATCCGCTTTTCCAGCACGTCGCGGATCGCCGGCTTGTAAGAGCGCGCGGTGCCGCGAACGACGATTTCCGCCGGAATGATGTTCGGCGAGCGGAAATCGCCGCCGGCGACGTGTCCGACGCTCACCACCGCGGTCTCGATCGCCGGCACGTTGCGCCCGATGATGGTTTGCAGGGCGAGCAGGAAGTGGCCGAGCGAAATGGTTGGGTCCGTGGCCAGATGCGGGCCGGCGCCGCCGTGGCCGCCCGTGCCGCGGAACATCGCGGTCCAGCTGTCGCTGGCCGCCAGGAAGGGGCCGGTGCGGGTGGCGAATTTGCCGACCGGGAGCCCCGGCGCGTTGTGCATGCCGTAGACGGCGTCGACCGGAAAACGATCGAACAGCCCCTCCTCGACCATCGCGCGGCCGCCGCCGAGGCCCTCTTCGGCGGGCTGAAAAATGAAATGCACCGCGCCGGCGAAATCGGGATGCTCGGCCAGATACCGCGCCGCGCCGAGCAGCATCGAGGTGTGGCCGTCGTGGCCGCAGGCGTGCATCGTGCCGGGAACCTGCGAGGCATACTCCAGTCCCGTCGTCTCGCGGATATGCAAGGCGTCGAGGTCGGCGCGCAAGCCGATCGCCCGCTGGCCGGCGCGCTGGCCCCGCAGCGTGCCGACGACTCCCGTCTTGGCGACGCCCGCGGTGACCTCGACCCCCCAGCCGCGCAGGCGGTCGGCGACCAGTTTGGCGGTGCGCTCCTCCTCGAAGGCGACCTCGGGATAGCGATGAATGTCGCGGCGGATTGCAATCAACTCGGGCTCATAGCGTTTCAGTGTCTCGACAACCGCAGAAACCATGCTTTTTACCTCTCAGCGCCCGTTTCTCGCCGTCAGCGGCTGAACGCCGACTGCTCCGCTAAGCAACCCTCGGGCCGCGTCCGTCGTCGCGACGATCCTATTCTTGGAACGCGCCCGCAAGAGACGGGCCCGGATTTTCTTGATCGGCGGCAATGAACTTCCCGCGAAAACGTGCAATTTGGTTCGCCGACGGAGACCGCGAAAAGGTACGGGCGATGGAACTCCAGGTCGTAATCGAGGGTCGCCGATCGGTGCGCGCATATGCGGACGAGGCCGTCGACAAGCAAACGATCCGTCGACTGATCGCCGCCGCAATCCGGGCGCCGAACGCCGTCAACCAGCAACCCTGGACCTTTACGATCGTGCGCGAGCGAAGTCGACTCGATCGGATTTCGAGCCAGGCGAAAGCGCACATGCTCGCCACGATGCCCGCGAGCGTCCATTCCGCCCACTTCCAATCGCAGCTCGGCGATCCGAAATTCGACATTTTCCATCATGCCCCGGCGCTCATCGTCATTTCCGCGATCGCGCAGGCTCCGTGGATCATCGAGGACT
>CAVWKL010000109.1:0-19341 GCA_963755075.1 uncultured Alphaproteobacteria bacterium | reverse complement strand
GCTCACCGCAGCTTTGCCTGCCCGCGATGGTTGGAGCGCCTCTTCGTCGTTCTGGCCGTCTGCTGCTGGCAGGATTCGCCGGCGAAATGGGTCGCGACCCATCGTCAGCATCATCACGCCTCCGATAAGGAACGCGATCCGCACAGTCCGCTGGCAAGCTTTCTGTGGGGCCACATGGGCTGGCTGATGATCGAGAACGACAACGCCGAGTCGGGGCCGTTGCTCGGGCGCTACGCCGCCGATGTGATGAGAGACCCTTTCTATCGGCGCCTGCAGGCGCGCGACAACTGGGCCAAAGTCGCCTTTCTGTCTTGGGCGGCGTTCTTCGCCGCCGGATTCATCGCCGAGGCGCTTGCCGGCGGCTCGACGCTCGAGGCCTTCCAGTTCGGCGCGAGCCTTCTGGTGTGGGGCGGCGCGGTCCGGACGGTGGCGGAGTGGCACGCGACGTGGTCGGTCAATTCGGTGACGCATTTGTGGGGCTATCGCAATTACGACACGCCCGACAACAGCCGCAACAATCTCCTCATCGGATTGATCGCCCATGGCGAGGGGTGGCACAACAACCATCACGCCGATCCCGGCGCCGCGCGGCACGGCGACGATTGGCGCGAACCCGATTTGACCTGGGCGACGATTCGCGGCCTGACGGCGCTCGGCCTCGCGTGGGACGTCGCGCCGCCGTCGCCGCGCCGTGCGGCGGCCGTGAAGGCGCGCAGGGGGCGGGCGTAGGCGGCGCCGCGCCTTGCGCCCTCGGTCCGTACAGCGGCTACGGCGCCATGAGGTTGCCCTCCGCGAGCGGCTTCGCCGCCGCCGGCGCCGCGCCGCCGAATGGGACGCGACCGAGAGACGTGCGTCAAGAACTGGACAAACGCGGCCGAATGAGCGGTCGAGCAAACGAAAGCGCCGCCGCGAACGGACGGTTCCGTTTGTCGGCGCGCCGCGCGGCGATCAAGACCCGCCAACCGGCGGCGACGCGGCCCGCTGCGAAGCGCTCACGGCGGAGATACTCCGAGGAGGCGCGGGAGCGTATGCTCAGCAGCGCCTTCGGGTCGACAAATCGAAGCCTGCTTCGCATTTGAGCCGCACGAGAAAAGGAAAGTCGATCATGAGTCAGGGAACGTCGGTTAAGCCCCGCGATCGCGTAAGAATGTCCCTCGACCATCAGAGGCCGGACCGTTGTCCGATGCAGATCAGCTTCACTCCGGAGTTTGCCCAGAGATTGCGCGAAGATATGCATCAGACCGGCCGTTCCGTTCACAATCCGCATGGCGGCGGCAACACCTACGAGTTGGAACGCGCGCTCGGACAGGATCTGTTGCTGACCTCGGTTGGCTGGGCCAACTCCTATTACGCCAACGAGGCCTACGCCGGGGGCAGGGACTCCTATACCGACGAGTGGGGGGTGTCGTGGAGGAACGTGCCCTATGAGACCCGTTTCGGCGCCGGGTTCTATACGGATATCGTCGGTCATCCGCTGGCCGACGACCATGCCATCGAATCCTACCTTCCGCCCGACCCGCGCCGTCCGGAGCTCTATGGCGAGGCCGAACGCCTGATCGGCGCCCATAAGAACGACTACTGGATCGTCGGCGTGACGGTGACGACCATCTTTGAGGCCGCTTGGGCCCTGCGCGGGCTCGAGCAGATGATGGTCGATTTCTCCGAGAACCCGGATCTCGCCGAAGCCATTCTCGATATTCCGTTCCGCTATCATCTGGCCGCCGCCAAGAGGCTCGTCGAAATGGGCGTCGACATGATCTGGACGGGAGACGATGTGGGCATGCAGCATGGCATGTTGATCTCGCCCAAGACTTGGCGGCGGTTCCTCAAGCCGCGCATGGCCGAGTTCATCTCGACGCTGAAAGCGATAAACCCGGCGGTCAAGATTGCCTATCATTCGGACGGCAATATCGAACGGATCATTCCGGAATTGATTGAGATCGGGTTGGATGTGCTCAATCCCGTGCAACCGGCCTGCATGGATCCGGCGAAGCTGAAAGCTCAGTATGGAGACAAGCTCTGTTTTTGGGGTTCCATCGACGAACAATATACGCTCCCCTTCGGCGCCCCGGAGCAGGTGCGCGCGCAGGTCCTGGAGCGGCTGAAGACCGTCGGCTACGACGGCGGACTGATCATCTCGCCAACCCATCACGTTCAACTCGATACGCCGCTCGAGAATTTTTGGGCGATGGTTCACGCCGTCGATGGCGAAATCGAGCCGGCCTCGGGTCGCCATTGATGGGATGCGGGTCGCCGCTCCGAACATCGACCGACCTCGGCCGCCGACGCCCTCTCGGTCATCCCCAGGAGTCGCAAGCGACGATAATGACTTCCAACGACAGGGGCGGGCGCGCGTTCCCCAGCGCGCGCCGCGTCGTTCGGCGCCTTGCCGCGACGATGCTGGCGCCGCCTCGCCGTTCGGCCCATACTTGCCTCCCTGCCTCGCTTCGGGCGGACCATGCAGCTCTATTACGCCACACGCGACGGCCAATCGCGGCGCATCGCCGAGCGGATCGCCGACCGCCTCGCCGAAAGGGGCGTCCCCGTTTCGCCCCAGGGGTTGGCGGGGGCCTTGCCGGCGGCGCAAGAGCTCGAGCAGGCGCGGCTGGTGACGCTCGTGGCGGCGGTGCGATATGGCCGGCATCTGCCGGAAGGCGAGAAGTTTCTGGCGCTCTACCAGAGGCTGCGCGCGCCGCCCCCGTTGGTGTTTCTTTCGGTCAATCTGACGGCGAGGAAACCGGGCAAGGACACGGCCGAGGGCAATGTCTATCTGCGCAGATTGATCGCCCGGCGCCGCCTCGCTCCCGCCCTCGCCCTGGCTCTGCCCGGACGCCTGGATTACCCGCGTTACGGCTGGCTCGACCGACAAGCGATCCGCTTCATCATGAGCCTGACGGGCGGGCCGACCGACCCCAAGACTTCGGTCGAATTCACCGCCTGGGATGCGGTCGACAACGTCGCGCTGCGGATCGCCGAGCTCTTCGGCCGTACGGAACCGTTGCGAAGCTGAGGGGGACGCGCTGCGGGTCGCGATCGACGTCCTGCGGTTGCGGAACCGGGCACAACCGATGCGAGCGAAGGCGGCCTTGCCAGCGAGGCGATCGATCTCCGCCGTTCTGCGTCGACGCTGTGAATTGGCCCCGAGAAATCGGCTCTGTCGCAATCTCGATGATGAACAGGTCGGCAGCGTGGTCGCTAGCGCCTTGTCAACGCGACAAAATGTGCGGCGGTAAGTCTCGGAAGCGTGCGCGAGGCGCGAAGCAACCGATCTGGCGGCGATCTGGTTGCTATCTCAATCACTTGGATTTCGATCTTGGCGCGGGAACCATCAAAAGTGAGCCAGCGCCAAAGATTGACCCCGCTCAGCCCAATATCGTCATAGGCTTAGCATGTCGGCCGGCGTCGGCGCCCCACGCCGATTTACAACCTAACTGCGCAAGACTTGGACGCTCCAAGGATTGTTGTTGCAAAACTCCTCGGCAAGCGGCAGACTATATAGAGCTAAAGCGTTGGAGCAGCTGGCGTCATCCGGCGCGTTTAGTTGGAGACGTTCTCACGAGTCCTTTCCCAGATCGCGACATTGACCGGGAATAGAAGTGGATACCGTAAAGGCCCTCGGCAATTTCCTAATTGTAACGGCCCCGGCCGTCATACTATATTTCATTGGATGGTCGTATCTATATTACTATTTTCAATCGTTTGGAATCAATATATCGGAGATTAAGCTGGATTTTTCGACAATTCTGATTTATTCATATTCTCCATTGCACATTATTATGACGAATTATGTGACATTGATATACCTGATTGCCATACTGGTTATGGTCGCGATCATTCTTTTGAACAGAGATGGTAAGAAGGGCAAATCGCCGGCAACGAAACAACCGCGTCCATACTTGCCGCGAGACTTATTGTTGTTTGTTATTGCGTGCGTGATTTTTGCGTCAATATTTTTGCTTGTGTCATATGCGTTGGTTCCGCTTACGAGATCAGCGGCAATGCGGGCTGCGGAGTACATCTGGGATGGAGAGGGGCCACAAATTGTGGCCATATACAAAGACTCTACGCCGCCAGATCAAGGAACGACAATATCTATGTGGACGAACAATTACAATAAGTGTCGAGATCGAAACGAGCTTAGGCTTATTTTCTCCGATGATATGAGTTATTTTATATTGTGTCGGAGCGAATCTGACAAGGGCGCAGGAATTGTATTCGAAGCGCGTAAAGACGGTGGGTTAGTGTCTGTGCGATTTGCTTATAGAGGAGGAACCAATGTGCATACCTAAGACAATGTACGCAATAGCGGCGATGATCTCGGGTAGCTATATTTTTGTTGATACCGATGCGTCAAGCGCTGCCGACGCAAGAGTGAATGGCGCGCCTCTTGTGATATTGGATGGTGTGTATCAATACAATTCTGGCGGCGTCCCGTTATTCGGATATATAGTAGAGCGTAAGAATAACAACGAAGATGTGAACTTCCTGGTTTGCGCTACGGGACACACCATTGTAGTCAAGCAGAAAGACCTGGCGCATGTTGATAGCGAGTGCTCGAAGCCGTCAGGCAATCAGAAGAATTTATGGGCAACGTGGAGTGTTTCATCGGGAAATTTAGTTGTAACGGGAATCAGTGGGTTGAATGCAAAGGACGCTGGTTCTATGAAGGCGCTATTGAAAGACGTAGAGGTGAATAAGTTGCCAGACCCGTACAAATCAGTTGTGGAAAATAGGAAGACACAGGAGTGGGCTGCCGTTTCGTTTGAATCCGAAAAAGGAGAAGTGTTATTCGGGGTAATTCAATAGGTGGGTGTGTAACGCGACAACAGTGCCTGGTTGCGCATCGAGAGTAACAACCGATCGGAGCGCTTTATTGTTGTGGCCCGCCCGCCGCGAACGGCGATTATGCACTTGACATAATATGCTCGTTCCGGCATTGTTCGGGTCATAGGAGCTTCCGATGGCCTTCGATCTCACCAATCCAGTTTTCAACGACGAAGAGGCCGCGCGCGCCTATTTCGAGTCGATCCGCTGGCCGGACGGCAAGCCTATTTGCGCGCATTGCGGCGTGGTAGGGCAGGCGACCCTCGTCAAGGGCAAGTCGCACCGCCCCGGCATGTATCAGTGCAACGCTTGCCTAAAACCGTTCACGGTGACGATCGGTTCCGTGATGGAGTCCAGTCACGTCCCGCTGCACAAGTGGGCGCTGGCGTTCCGTTTGATGGCGGCGAGCAAGAAAGGCGTTTCGGCCCATCAGCTCATGCGGATGCTCGGCCTTGGCTCTTACCGCACGGCTTGGTTCATGGCGCACCGCGTTCGCGAAGCTATGGCCGACCACGATCCCGAGCCCCTGGGCGGAAAAGGCAAGACGGTCGAAGTCGATGAGACCTTCATCGGCAAGCCGGATCAGACCTTTGTCAGCGGAAAGGGCTGGCAGGGAAAACGCGGCACCGCGACCAAGCGCAAGGTTCTCACCATGGTCGAACGCGGCGGTCGCGCCGTTTCCGCGAAGGTCAACGATTTGACCGTCCAGACGCTTACGGCCGTGATCGGCAAGCATGTCGTTCTGGACTCGACGCTCAACGCGGACGAAGCGCAGTTCTATAAGCCGATTGGCAAGCGGTTCGCCGACTATCAGGCCGTCAATCACGGCGACGGCGAATAAGCGCGCGGCGAGACGACCACGAATACGGTCGAGGGGTTCTTTGGCATTTTCAAGCGCGGCATGACAGGAGTTTATCAGCATTGCGGCGAGCGGCATTTGCCGGCGTATCTGAGCGAATTCGACTTCCGCTAGTCAAACCGCATGGCTCTCGGCGTTGACGATACGGAACGCGCCCGGCTCGCGGTGAAGGGCGCCGAAGGCAAGCGCCTCACCTATAAACAACCTCGTGTTGCGTAATCGGCTCGCCCGGTTCAACCACAACCGCGCGCGAATCAGGGCGATTTTGGCTTTGATCGAGACGCTTTTCTGACTCGACTCTCGCGCTGCGCTATCGCACGTTCGGTCTTGCCGACAAGCTCCTTGGTCGGCGACGGCGCGGTATTGAGAGCGCGGCGCACAGCCGCGTTCATGCGGCGCTCTGTTTCGGCTTCCGAGAAGTTAGTTTTTTCGTCGTCGGGCATCCTTGTAAGCCTTTGATCTTGGCGCCAAATTGCCGCATTGTGCAGTGCGTTATAACTTATGTTCGAAACGAGAATATTGCATCGGAATCAAAGGTTTGATATAGGAAATGCGCCGCTGGCGGCAACCAGCGGCGCACTCGTTGGTTAGCACCTATATATTTGCATTGGTGCCTCCATATAATTCCGGGGGGCCTTCCGTAACTGCCCCGCCGGTACGCTTCGTGGCCTTGCGGGCCACTCACAGTGCGGGCCGCGTGCCCGCTGCCGACTGCGCCGGCGATACGGCCCAACGCAGCCGGGGTCTCCATCAGCCTAGGGGCCTTCCTCCCCTGGGCTGAGTTCTTTGTCCGGTTGGGAACCATGGAGTTCGCTGGTCGGCATGGTGCGATAGTCTCCAGGCCCCGCATATCTTCCGTCAATTAATCGAACAAGTTTTCCGGATGATACGGCGTTCAGAAGCGTAGCGTGTGTGACCCGTCCGGCCCCGGTAGCTTCATCCGAATATCCTGCCGCAATAGCTGCCTCTTTGAGGTCATCTTTTGTCTGAGGGCCTCTCGAAAAGATGACGGTTCGAAAATATTCGATCAGAGGAAGTCGCATGGTGGCAAGAGACTTGCCGCCTTCAAGCGGCTCAAGGGTCCCCTCAGCTTCTGCGTTAAGGATAGTCAATAACGCCTTGCGCTGATCGTTAAGCGTGGCGGTCCTTTGAGCATGAGTCGCCTCCAGCTCACGGCGTGCGGAGGAATACTGTTCCATCTCTTCATTAATTCGCAGTTCGACCGCCTTAAGGCGCTCTCGCAGGTCGTCTCGAATGTCACGCATGGCGAATCTCCGTTACGGGCGAACTGGTAAGCGATTTGCCGACTGGAGAAAATCCAATCAATCGCCATTGGTCTCATTCGCTGTGGATAAGTGGGTGGATAAGTTGATGGAATGTCATTATGCAAAGTGCATAATCGGGACAAAAAAAGAACTTGCGCGCGAGAACAAACCATGCACATAGTCCGCCTCCAGAGGGGTCGCCGAGGACGCAGTTGCTTCGTGTGCGCCGGCCGTGAGAGAAGGAGGAGTGCGGTGAGCCAACCCAATCTTCGCGTCGTGGAAGGAACTTTCGTGGACAAGACCAAGGCGCTCGACGCCGCGCTGGCGCAGATCGAGCGCGCCTTCGGCAAAGGCTCGATCATGCGCCTGGGCAAGAACCAGAAGGCGGTGGAGATCGAGACGATTCCGACGGGGTCGCTCGGCCTCGACATCGCTCTCGGCGTCGGCGGCCTGCCGCGCGGGCGGGTGGTCGAGGTCTACGGGCCGGAATCCTCGGGCAAGACGACGCTGGCGCTCCACGTCATCGGCGAGGCGCAGAAGAAGGGCGGCGTCTGCGCTTTCGTCGACGCCGAACACGCGCTCGATCCCATTTACGCCCGCAAACTCGGCGTCAACCTCGAAGACCTCTTGATTTCCCAGCCCGACACCGGCGAGCAGGCGCTCGAAATCACCGACACCCTGGTGCGCTCGGGCGCGATCGACGTGCTGGTGGTCGATTCGGTCGCAGCCCTGACGCCGCGCGCCGAAATCGAGGGCGAGATGGGCGACGCGCAGCCCGGCCTGCAGGCGCGCCTGATGAGCCAGGCGCTGCGCAAGCTCACCGCCTCGATTTCGCGCTCCAACACCATGGTGATCTTCATCAACCAGATCCGCATGAAGATCGGCGTGATGTACGGCTCGCCCGAGACCACTTCAGGCGGCAACGCGCTGAAATTCTACGCCTCCGTGCGTCTCGACATCCGCCGCATCGGCGCGATCAAGGACCGCGAGGAGGTGGTGGGCAACCAGACCCGCGTCAAGGTGGTCAAGAACAAGGTCGCCCCGCCCTTCAAGCAGGTCGAGTTCGACATCATGTACGGCGAGGGCATATCGAAAAACGGCGAATTGATCGACCTCGGCGTCAAGGCCGGCGTGGTCGAGAAGTCCGGCGCCTGGTTCTCCTTCGACAGCCAGCGCCTCGGCCAGGGCCGCGAGAACGCCAAGGCCTATCTGAAGGCCAATCCGGACATGGCCGGCCGCATCGAAAAGTCGATCCGCGAGAACGCCGGCCTGATCGCCGAGCGCATTCTCGAGGCCGTCGACCCCGCCGAAGCCAACGACGCCGACGCCTGAGCCCTCTCCTTTGGGTGCGCCGGCGTCCCCCTTGAAAAGGCGCGCCCTCCCGCCAAGGAGAAGGATTCATCGTCGCGCGGCGAAGCGCGCGGCCGCGCGAGCTTAGGCAAGCGCGGCCGCGTCGCGGTCGCCGGCGGGGCAGGGCGGCGAACGCAAGTCGGCGCGAGCCTGCGGCGATCGACATCGGCGCGCCGTCGATCGCTTGGCGCGCCTCTCTCCGACCGCTCGAGCTCACCTCGGGGACGACCGTCGGGCCGCCCGCGCGGCCGCGAAAGCATTCGATACGTCCGAACGGTCGGAATTCGCGCCCCCCGGGGATCGACGACGGGGAGCGCCGCATCGCCGGCGCGTTCGCGCCCAACCCGGATTCGGCGGCCCGCCGCGGCGGGGCGAGGCATTGCCTTTCCCCCGCCATGCTCTAGAACGCAAGGCGAGAAATCCAGTCGGGAAGGCCTAGCGTTCATGAGCGGCGTCAACGAGATTCGATCGAGTTTCCTCCAGTTTTTCGCCAGGAACGGTCACGAGATCGTGCCCTCGAGCTCCCTCGTGCCGCGCAACGATCCGACGTTGATGTTCACCAACGCCGGCATGGTGCAATTCAAGAACGTCTTCACCGGCGTCGAGCGGCGGCCCTACCATCGCGCCGTCACCGCGCAAAAATGCGTGCGCGCCGGGGGCAAGCACAACGACCTCGACAATGTCGGCTACACCGCGCGCCATCACACCTTTTTCGAGATGCTCGGCAATTTCTCCTTCGGCGACTATTTCAAGCCGCTCGCCATCGAACTCGCATGGTCGTTGATCACCCGCGAATTCGGCCTGGCCAAGGACCGGCTGTGGGTCACCGTCTACCACGACGACGACGAGGCCTTCGATCTATGGAAGGCGGTCGCCGGCCTTCCCGATTCGCGCATCGTGCGCATCGCCACCTCGGACAATTTCTGGGCGATGGGCGACACCGGCCCGTGCGGGCCCTGCTCGGAAATCTTCTACGACCACGGCGATGCGATTCCCGGCGGCCCGCCGGGCTCGCCGGAGGCGGACGGCGACCGCTTCATCGAGATCTGGAATCTGGTGTTCATGCAGTTCGAGACGCTGCCCGGCGGGGCGCGGGTGGCGCTGCCGCGCCCCTCGATCGACACCGGCATGGGGCTCGAGCGCGTCGCCGCGGTGCTGCAGGGCAAGCACGACAATTACGACATCGACCTGATGCGCGCGCTGATCCGCGCCAGCGCCGAGGCGAGCGGCGTCGACCCCGACGGGCCGCACAAGGTGTCGCATCGGGTCATCGCCGATCATTTGCGCGCCGCCGCGTTTCTGGTCGCCGACGGCGTGCTGCCCTCCAACGAGGGGCGCGGCTACGTGCTGCGCCGCATCATGCGCCGGGCGATGCGCCACGCCCAGCTGATCGGCGCGCGCGAGCCGCTGATGTGGCGCCTGGTGCCGACGCTGACGCGCGAAATGGGCCCGGCCTATCCCGAACTCCTGCGCGCCGAAGCGCCGATCGCGGAGACTTTGAAGCTCGAGGAGACGCGCTTCCGCGTGACGCTGGCGCGCGGCCTGGCGATCCTCGAGGAGGAGACGCGTGATCTGAAAGCCGGCGCCAAGCTCGCCGGGGAGGTCGCCTTCAAGCTTTACGACACCTACGGCTTTCCCCTCGATCTGACCCAGGACGCGCTGCGCGCGCGCGGCATGGGCGTCGACCTCGACGGCTTCGCTTCGGCGATGGAGCGCCAGCGGGCCGAGGCGCGCAAGGCCTGGGCGGGCTCGGGCGAGGCGGCGACCGAGACCGTGTGGTTCGCGTTGCGCGAGCGGGTCGGGGCGACGGAGTTTCTCGGCTACGAGACGGAAATCGCCGAGGGCGTCGCCGCCGCCTTGATCCGCGACGGGGCCGAGGTCGGTTCGCTCAGCCGCGGCGAAAAGGGCTGGCTCGTGCTCAATCAGACGCCGTTCTACGGCGAGTCGGGCGGTCAGGTCGGCGACGTCGGCGTCATCGCCGCGCCGGGGCTTCGCGCCCGTGTTCTCGACACCCAGAAGAAGCTCGGCGATCTCGTCGTCCACGAAGTCGAGGTGGAGGAGGGGACGCTGCGCATCGGCATGGCGCTCGAGCTGAGGGTCGACCATCCGGCGCGCGCCGCGACCCGGGCCAATCACTCGGCGACCCATCTCCTGCACGAGGCGCTGCGCATGGTGCTCGGCGACCACGTCGCGCAGAAGGGCTCGCTCGTCGCGCCCGATCGGCTGCGCTTCGACATCGCCCACCCCAAGCCCGTCACGCTCGAGGAGATCGCCGCGGTCGAGGACGTCGCCAATCGCGTCATCCTCGCCAACGCGCCGGTGGTCACGCGGCTGATGGGCCTCGAGGAGGCGCGCGAATCGGGCGCCCGGGCGCTGTTCGGCGAGAAGTACGGCGAGGAGGTGCGCGTCGTCTCGATGGGGACGATGGAGGGCGCGAATGGGCCGCGCCCCTATTCGGTGGAATTGTGCGGCGGCACGCATGTGGCGCGCACCGGCGACATCGGGCTCGTCACCATCATCGGCGAGAGCGCGGTCGCCGCCGGCGTGCGCCGCATCGAGGCCAAGACGCGCGAAGAGGCGCGCAAGCGCCTCGCCGAAGATTCGCGCGCCTTTTCCGATCTCGCCGCGCTCTTGCGCGCGCCGGCGGGCGAGGCCGCCGAACGGCTCGAGGCGCTCATCGAAGAGAAGAAGCGGCTTGAGCGCGAGCTCGCCGAGGCGCGCCGCAAGCTGGCGATGGGCGGCGGCGCGTCGGCCGCCGGCGAGGCGGTGCGCGAGATCGTCGGCGTCAAGTTTTACGCCCGCGCAGGTCGCCGGCGTCGAAATGAAGGATCTGAAGTCGCTCGCCGACGAAGCCAAGCAGAGCGTCGGCTCGGGCGTCGTGGCGATCGTCGCGGCGAGCGAGGACGGCAAGGCGAGCCTGGTCGTCGGCGTGACCGCCGATCTGACGGCCCGCTTCAACGCCGTCGACCTCGTGCGCCTCGGCGCGGCGGCGCTCGGCGGCAAGGGCGGCGGCGGACGCCCCGATATGGCCCAGGCCGGCGGCCCCGACGGCGCCAAGGCTCCCGACGCCCTGGCGGCGGTGGAGAAGGGGCTGAGGGCGAAGGCGGCGGAGTGAGGCGGCGCGGTCGCCCCGAGGCGAATGCAAAGCCGTCATCCGCATGAGGGGGCCGAAGCGCAAATGACGAGCGGCGTTGGCCGCTTGGCGGCTACGGGCGACGCGCTTTCCACGCGGGACGCGGCCGCCTTGGGAGGAGATTTGCCGCAGGCGCGCCTTCTCCCGCCCTCACGCGCTCGCCGCGCTGAGATCGTCGGGCGTGGCGAAACGCGTCAGGCGCGCCGCGCCATAGGCGGCGTCGCGCCAGCGATCGACGTCGAATTCGAGCGCGGCCAGTCCGGAGGTCGGGAATTTTCCCGCCATGCGCAACATGTCGATTTTGGCGCCCCGGCCCGCCAGGACGTTGGCGAGTTCGGCGACGCCGGGATTGTGGCCGACGAGCATGACGCTCGCCGCCGCGTCGGGCAGGGCGCGGACGATGGCGTGGATCGCCGGCCGCGTCGCGTCGTAAAGCGCCGGTTCGGCGCGCGCCTCGACCGGGCGCGGCCAGGCGGCGAGGACGATCGTCGCCGTTTCGCGCGTGCGCTCGGCGGCGGAGAAAATGACGAGATCCGGGATCATGCCCGCCTCGGCGACGAAGGCGGCGATCCGCTCGGCGTCGCGCCGGCCCCGCTCGATGAGCGCGCGGTCATAGTCGCGGCGCGCGGTCGCGGGGACCGCTTTGGCGTGGCGGAGGAGCAAGAGACGGCGCATGGGACGAATTTTGGCTTGCGCCGCGCCGAAGCGCAAGCGCGTCACGACAGCGCATCAGCGCCTCACGAAGAGCGCTCGCGACGATGGAGAAAGGCCAGGCGCTCGAACAGGTGCACGTCCTGCTCGTTCTTCAAGAGCGCGCCGTGCAGCGGCGGAATGAGTTTTTTGGGGTCGCGCTCGCGCAAGGTCTCGGGCGAAATGTCCTCGCTGAGCAACAGCTTCAGCCAATCCAACAGTTCGGAAGTGGTCGGCTTCTTCTTCAGGCCGGGGGTCTCGCGCACCGAGAAGAACAGGCGCAGCGCCTCCTGGATCAAGCGCGGCTTGATGCCGGGATAGTGCGCCTCGACGATTGCGCGCATGGTGTCGGGATCGGGAAAGCGGATGTAGTGGAAGAAGCATCGCCGCAGGAACGCGTCGGGCAATTCCTTCTCGTTGTTCGAGGTGATGACGACGATCGGCCGGCGCGCCGCGCTTGACCGTCTCGCCGGTCTCGTAGACGTGGAACTCCATGCGGTCGAGTTCGAGCAGCAGATCGTTGGGGAATTCGATGTCGGCCTTGTCGATCTCGTCGATCAGCAGCACCGGCCGCTCGCGCGAGACGAAAGCCTCCCACAGCTTGCCGCGGCGGATGTAGTTGCGGATGTCGGAGACGCGCGGGTCGCCGAGCTGCGAATCGCGCAGGCGCGCGACGGCGTCGTATTCGTAGAGCCCCTGCTGGGCGCGGGTCGTCGACTTGATGTGCCAGGCGATCAGCGGCGCGCCGAGCGCGTCGGCGATCTCCTGGGCGAGCAGCGTCTTGCCGGTGCCGGGCTCGCCCTTGATCAGCAGCGGCCGCTCGAGGCGGATCGCCGCATTGACCGCGGTCTTCAGTTCGTCGCTGGCGACATAGGTCGCCGTGCCCTCAAAACGCATCGTCGTCTCGCTTCGCGTCGCCGGGCCCGCCGCCTCCCCCGGTCGCCCGCGCTCAACTCATCGCGCTCTTCACCGTCTCAATCAACTGCTTGAGCGTGAAAGGCTTGGGCAGGAAGAGGAACTCCTGGCCCTCCGGCAGGTTGCGGGCGAAGGCGTCGTCGGCGTAGCCGGAGACGAAAATGACCTTGGCGTTGAGGCCGCGCCGCCGCAGCTCGGTGAGCATGGTCGGCCCGTCCATTTCCGGCATGATGACGTCGGAGACGATCAGATCGATCGGCGCCGCCCGCCATTCGACGACGCGCAGCGCGTCGACGCCCGTATCGGCTTCGAGCACGGTGTAGCCGCGCGAGGCGAGCGCGCGCGAGGCGAAAGCGCGCACCGCCTCTTCGTCTTCGACCAGCAGGATCGCGCCGCGCCCGGTGAGGTCCGCGGCGGGCTTTGCCGCTTCCTTCTTCACCGGCTCGACGGTCGCCTCGGGGATGTGGCGCGGCAGGAAAATGCGGAACGTCGCGCCGAGGCCGGGCTCGCTCTCGCAGAAGACATAGCCGCCGGTTTGCTTGACGATGCCGTAGACCATGGAAAGGCCGAGCCCGGTCCCCTTGCCGACTTCCTTGGTGGTGAAGAAGGGCTCGAAAATCTTGCTGCGCACCTCGGCGGGAATGCCGTGGCCATTGTCCTCGACTTCGATCAGCACGTACTCGGCGGGCGCGAGCGACTTCTCGTGGAAGGCGGCGCATTCCGCCGCGGAGACGTTGCGCGTGCGCAGCGCGATCCGGCCGCCCTCGCTCATGGCGTCGCGCGCGTTGACGACGAGATTGACGATGACCTGCTCGAACTGATTGAGATCGGCCTTCACCAGCCACAGATCGCGCGCCGTGCACGACGTCGAGCTCGATCGTCTCGCCGACCAGCCGGCGCAGCAGCATTTGCAATTCCGACAACACCTCGCCGAGCTGCAGGGTCTGCGGGCGCAACGTCTGCCGGCGCGAGAAGGCGAGCAACTGGCGCACCAGGCCCGGCGGCGCGGTTGGCGTTCTGCTTGATCTGCATGATGTCCTGGAAGGACGGATCGGTCGGCCGATGGTTGGCGAGCAGCAAATCGGAATAGCCGATGATCGCGGTCAGCACATTGTTGAAGTCGTGGGCGATGCCGCCGGCGAGTTGGCCGATCGCCTGCATCTTCTGGCTCTGCGCGAAGTTCTCCTGCAACGTGCGCTGCTCGGTGGTGTCGAGCGCGAACACGATGGCGCTGGCGCCTTCGTCGCCATGCGGGTCGGCGGCGGAAACGAAGAAGCGCGCCGAGCGGGCGGCCTGGCCTTCCAACGCGACGTCCAGGGGCGCGATGTCGCCCTTGCCATTGCTCGCCGCCGCGATCGCCTCGCGCAGCGCCGCGTGATCGCGTTCCGACCACGCCGCTATAGATGGCGGGACGGCTTTCGGTCGAGCTCGCCTTCAGCGCCAGCGGGGCGAGCCGCGCGAAGGCGCCGTTGGCGCGCAGGACGGCGCCCTGCGAATCGACCGAGGCGATCGCCATGGGCGTCGAATTGAAGAATCGCGCGAAGCGAACCTCGGCGGCGCGCAGATCCTCGCCGACGTCTTCGCTCGGCGCGCGGTTGAGCACCAACGTGCGCGAGGCGCCGGGCAGCCCGGCGCTGGAAAAAGCGACTCGGTGCAACAGGCGAACCGGCAGGAACTGGCCTTCACGACGCTTGAGATCGACGTCGAAGCGCTCGGTCGTCACCTCCCCGGGGCGGCCGGAGACGATGCTGAGCAAGGCCGCGCCGTCGGCGGCCACGATGTCGGAGAGCTTGAGTTGTCCCGCCGCGAATTGCGCGATGTCGTAATCGAGCCAATTGGCGAGGGTGGCGTTCATGTGCGCGATCGAGCCGTCGGGTTCGGCGGAAAAGAAGCCCGCCGGCGCGTGGTCGAGATAGTCGATGGCGTGTTGCAAGTCTTGAAAGAAGCTCTCGTGCCGCTCGCGTTCGCGGGTGATGTCGGAGATCGCCCAAAGCGTCACGCCCGCCTTGGCGATGCCCTCGAGCGGGCGCACGCGGATGCGGTACCAGGCCGCCGCGCCGTCGCCGGTCAGGGGCGGGGCCATGCGCAATTCCTCGACCGCGCGCTTTGCCGGCGTGGGCGGCCTGCGCCAGCCGGTAGACCGCCTCGGAGACTTCCGGCGCGCCGGTGAACAGCCGTTCGACGAGTTTGAGGTCCGCCGCTCCCGCGGCGCCCGACAGGACGCGATAGGCCTCGTTGGCGTAAACGATGCGCGAATCGGCGTCGGTGACGACGAGCCCGTCGCGGCTGCAGTCGGCGATGGCCTTGGTGGTGTCGAGCGGCCGGCGCGGCCGGCGAATTGCAGCTGACCGAAGGCAAAGAGCAAAATCGAGAAAACGCCGAATATCGCCAGCGCGACGATGGTCCACACCACCGCTTTGATGCCGTGTTCGTTCGGCAAAATCAGGAATGCCGCCGCGGCGGCGCAAAGGCAGACGGCGACCAGCAGCAGCAATCCGGGATTGGCGGCCCGATCGACGCGGTCGACCGCGGCTGGGGTCGGCGTTCCAGTCATGGCCAACCCGTCCTTCCACTGCGCCCCTGTCCGAGCGCGCTTCGACCGGCCTGTCTCCCGCCATCGCGCCCATCTTGAGACGCCGCGAAGAGGCTTGGCGGCGCCGCGATGGGCGATGGCCGGCGCGACGCCGCGCCCAGGCTTGCCCTAACCGTGCGCATCTTGCTCATATTCCGCTGTTTTCATGGCCCACGCGATTTGCTACGAACGCTCGATCCCTTATGAGTCGCACAAAACCGCCCAGTCTGATACTGACCTTTTTCATCGCCATTGGCGACAAGGTTCGGAAGCTGGGAGGGCGCGCGGTCGGCGCGGTCTGGATGTCGTATGCTAAGTAACTTGTTGTCGCCGGACAATCGAGGCCTGCAGATCGCCGTGGTCGCTGGTCTCGTGGTGGCGATCGCGTTGATTCTCGTCGCCATTTATCGCGTCGCGTTCGGCCATCGCCTGCGCGTTCCCGGAGGCAGTCGCGCCCGCCAGCCGCGTTTGGGGTTGGTCGACGCGTTCTCTCTCGACGGACAACGCCAGCTTGTGTTGGTGCGACGCGACAATATCGAGCATCTCATCATGATCGGCGGGCCTAACGACGTGCTCGTCGAATCGCAAATCGTCCGCGCCGCCGCGGCGCCGCTGGCGCGCGAACGAGACGTCGCCGCGCCGAAGGCGCCGCCGATGCCGGCGGCCCGCTCCATTCCCAGCGCGTCGGGTCCGGCGATCGAGGCGCCAACCGCCCCGCCCGAGGCCGCGCCGCAGCCATTGCGCGTCGCGCCGCGAATCGAACCGCCGCCGATCAAGCCCGCGCCGGTCGCCCCCGCCCCGGCGCGCCCGGCGATCCGAGTCGCGCCGCTGACGAATGCGGACGCCAGGCCCGCCCTTGCGTCGGCCAAGCCCGCGCCCCCGCCGCCGCCCAGGCCCGATCTTGCGCCGCCGCCCAGGCCGGAACCTCCGGTCAGGCCCGAGCCTCTTGTGGTCAGGCCGGAACCTCCTGCGGCCAGGCCCGAGCCTCTTGTGGTCAGGCCGGAACCCCCCGCGGCCAGGCCCGAGCCTCTTGTGGTCAGGCCGGAACCCCCCGCGGTCAGGCCGGAACCTCATGCGGTCGGGAGCGAACCGGCCGTCGTCAAGCCCGACATTGCGCCGCTCGCCCGGCCGCCGCTCGCGCCCCTGCGTCCCGCCGCCTTCGCGCGGCCCCCGTTGCCGCCGCCGATCGTTGTCGCCCCGCCGGTCGTCAGGCCGCGCCCGACGCCGATTCCGGCGCAGCCGCCTGAAGCGCCGCCGGGTCCCGCGCAGCCGCCGGAAACCCCGGCCGCCCCGCTTGAGGGGGCGGCGCGCTCGCCCTCGCCGCCAACGACGGCCCCGGCCGTCAAACCGACGCCTGGCGACCCGTTCGCCGACCTCGAATCGCTCGAGGCGGAGATGGCGCGTCTCCTCGGGCGGGACGGCTAGGCGCGCGTCCCAGCCCGCCTTCGCGCCGGTTCTTCCGTCCGGCGCTCCGGCTATTCGTCGCGATAGATCTTTTCGCGGCGCTCGTGGCGCTCCTGAGCCTCGACCGACAGCGTCGCGATCGGCCGCGCGTCGAGCCGGCGAAGCGAAATCGGATCGCCCGTCTCAATGCAAAAGCCGTAGGTTCCGTCGTCGATTCGCGCCAGCGCGGCCTCGATCTTGGCGATCAGTTTGCGTTGCCGATCGCGGGCGCGCAGTTCGATTGCGCGATCGGTCTCCGACGAGGCGCGGTCGGCGATGTCGGGATGGTTCTCGCTTTCGTTCTGCAACGCAGCCAGGGTCTCCTTGCTCTCGGCGAGAATCGCCTCGCGCCAGCCGATGAGTTTGCGCCGGAAGTACTCCTTCTGCCGTTCGTTCATGAACGGCTCACTGTCAGAGGGTTTGTAGCCGTCCTCGATAACGCCGACTATGCCCATGATTTTCGGTTCCCGTACCCAACTTGGCGCCCTTATAGCGGTGTCGATGTCACGGAACAATGACTAGTCGCGCGCGGGAAACCATCGCCGCGGAATTTGACCCGCCGCATTGTCAACGGGCTGGGCCCCGGCCTATGGGAATCGACAACGCCGTCGGCCCACCGACGGCTTCGCCCCAGGAGGAAACCATGTTCCATCGGATCATCCTCGCCATCGATCTCGCCGACGCCGCCACGAGCCCCAAGGCGCTCGAGCAGGCGGTGGAGCTGGCGAACCAGAGCGGCGGACTGGTGCGTCTTGTCAACGTCCAGCCGCTTCTGCCGGCCACATTCATGGAATACGTGCCGGCCGATTTCGACGAGGAGCAGGAGAAGCGCGCCCAGAGCGCGCTCGCCGACATCGCCGCCAAGATCACCCTGCCGAAGGAGCGCGTCTCCGCCGTCGTGCTCAGCGGCGGCATTTATCACGAACTTCTGCGGGAGGCCGCCGAGTGGCGCGCCGACCTCATCGTCGTGGGGTCGCACCGGCCGGTCATGTCCGACTATCTCTTGGGCTCGAACGCCAAGACCATCGTGCGCCACGCGCAATGCTCGGTGCTGGTCGTGCGCGTGTGATCAGCGGGCCAGAGCGCGCATCGCCGCTTCGATGCCGTCCGGCGTCAGCGCGAACATGCGGTCCTGAAACAGCGCGGCGATGATTCGCGTCGACTGCGAGGCGTCCCATTGGTCCGCCGGGGTGGGATTGATCCAGACGCAGCGCGGCCAGGCGGCGGCGACCCGTCGCAACCAGACCTCGCCGGCTTCCGGGTTGGCGTGCTCGACCGAACCGCCGGGGGCGAGAATTTCGTATGGGCTCATCGTCGCGTCGCCGACGAAGATGACGCGATGGTCGCGGCCGTAGGCGTTGAGGATATCCTGCGTCGGCGCGCCTTCGTCGAAACGCCGGCGATTGTTCTTCCACACGCGCTCATAGAGGCAATTGTGGAAATAAAAATGTTCGAGCCGCTTGAATTGCAGGCGCGCCGCCGCGAACAGCGTCTCCGCCGCTTCGACGTGCCAGTCCATCGAGCCGCCGACGTCGAGAAACAACAACACCTTGACGGCGTTGCGCCGCTCCGGCCTCAGGCGGACGTCGATGAAACCTTTGTCGGCGGTCGAGCGGATGGTGCCGTCGAGGTCGAGTTCCTCCGCCGCGCCTTCGCGCGCGAATCGGCGCAGCCGGCGCAGCGCGATGCGGACGTTGCGCGGCCCCAATTCCTCGTTGCCGGAAAAATCCTTGAACTCGCGCCGGTCCCAGACCTTGACGGCGCTGCCGCGACGGCCCGTCTCCTGGCCGATGCGCACCCCCTCGGTAAGCCCGAATACCCTCCTGGAGAGATGCATCCACTGCATAATCAGGGCGTCCTCTTATTTTTGGCAGCGCGTTAAGACTCTTTGGATCTTTGTTGTAGCTGGCCATTACTCGATTTACTGTCGCTAGACCAACATTCAAAGCATCCGCTACCATCTGAGCGCTTAACTCTTTAGGCCCAACTGTCGGCCTATTTCTGTCAAAATATTGTTTTAACAAAACTATACATTCTTTCACGTCAGGAGAAAGTGGTTTGCCTTGAGAACGATCCATAAAGCAGCCTTAATTTCGTTGAATCTTCTCATTATACCACATGAAATTTTCTTGTCTATCAATTCATGTGCAGGGACCTATAAACACAAAGACACGAAGACTCAAAGACACTAAGAAATCTATAAGATTCCGTTTATTATTCTTGAAACACCATCCTTTACATAAGGGGCTCCAAAATTAACCAAAAGCCCTAATTTTATTCCCGTTAATCT
>CAVWKL010000108.1:0-31676 GCA_963755075.1 uncultured Alphaproteobacteria bacterium | reverse complement strand
ACACCGCGGTGACCCCGACCAGCACGAACGCCTTGATCTTGACTCGTCCGGCGTTGACGCCCATCAGCCGGGCGCTGGTCGGATTGTCGCCGACCAGGAACACGTGCGCGCCGAACGGGTCCGGTTGAGCAGGATCCAGTAGACTATGACGATCGCGATCATCCAAAGCGTCTGCACCGGGAAGCCGAACACCGAGGCGCGCAGCAGCGCGTGCATCGCCGGGTATTTGTCGGCGGTCAGCGGCACGCCGGTGCCGTTCATCAGCACCAGCTCGAGGCCGCGAAACAAGAACTGGGTGCCGATGGTGATGACGAGCGAGGGAATATTGAGGTTGGCGACCAGAATCCCGTTGAGCAGTCCGCAGCCGCGCCGGTCGCCAGCGCGGCGAACACGCCGATCCACCACGGCGCGCCGGCGTAGGCGGTGGCCAGACAGAACGCGGCCGTGCCGAGCGCCATCATCGAGGGAAACGAAAGGTCGATCTCGCCGGTGATGACGACGAAGGTCAAGGCCAGCGCAATGATGCCGAATTGCGGCGTCGTCTGGGCGAAGGCGAGGTAGATGTCGACATTGGTGAATACGCGCGGCGCGGCGACGACGAAGGCGAGCCACATCGCCAGGCCGACGCCGATGATGCCGAGCTGGCTGCCGTAGCCGTCGCAAGCGAGGGCGGCGCGAGCCTTGTTGCCGACGGGACGGTTCGGCATCTCTCCGGTCATGCGGCAATCCATCGTCCCGGAGCGCGCGACGTGATAGAGGCGGTCGATCAGCTGGTCCATCGTGATCTCGGCTCTTGTACATGCCCGCGACCCTGCCGCGATCGAGCACGTAGAGCCGGTCGACGACCGGATAAATATTAAAAATGTTATGATCGATGAAGATCGCCGATTTGCCGACGTCCTTGATGCCGCGGACGAAATCGAGCGTCTTCTTGGTCTCGCTGAGCGAGAGGCCCATCGTCGGCTCGTCGAGGATGACCAGCTCGGCGTCGAAATAAAGCGCGCGGGTGATCGCCACGCCCTGCTTCTCGCCGCCCGACATCGTGGCGACGACGTTGTCGGGATGCACCGCCGCCGAGGTGAAGCCCATGTGCTCGCTCATCAGCCGCGCGCATTCGTTGCGCATCCGCTCGACGTCGAGCAGGCCCAAGCGGTTGCGCGGCTCGCGGCCCATGAACATGTTGCGCCAGATCGGCTGCTTCTCGCACAGCGCGCGTTCCTGATAGACGGTCTCGATGCCGAGGCTGCGCGCCCTCGCCACCGACCAGTCGTCGACGCGCTTGCCGTGGAAATAGATTTCGCCGCCGGCGTCGGGACCGTAGAAGCCCATCACCATCTTGACGAGCGTCGACTTGCCGGCGCCGTTGTCGCCGAGCAGGCCGACGATCTCGCCCCGATTGACCTGGAAATCGACGCCCGCGAGCGACCGCACCTCGCCGAAGGTCTTGGAGACGTGGCGCAGCTCGATGACCGGCGGCGCGTCGGCGCTCGGCGACGCAGACTGAGACAATTGCAGTCCTCCCCATCTTTTGAACGACCGGGGCGCGCGCGAGCGGCGTCCCGGCTTTGCCCCAACGCGCCCCGCTGATCTTAGCGGATTTCCTTCGCCGCGAGCGGCGCAATGGCGTCGACGTTCTTGGGGTCGACGAAGGCGCCGGCGGTGTTGATGTCGAGGCCGGAGAAGCCGAACTTCTTGGTCAGGCAGATGTTGAGGATCGGCAGGTAGCCCTGCAGGTAGGGCTGCTGGTCGATCACCAGGTCCTGATAGCCGTCCTTGATCGCCTTGGCGGTGGCCGGCGACATGTCGAAGCCGGCGAAGAACACCTGGCCGGGCTTCAGCGACGCGGCGCGCGCGTACACGCCGACGTTGGCGGTCAGGGCGCCGTGGTCGGTGACGACGAGCTTGATGCCCGGGTTGGCCTTCATCACGCCGACGAAGATCGGGGTGCCCGCGTTCGGATCGGAGTCGGTCGCCTTGTCGATCTCCTGATAGATGACCTTAGCGCCGGTCTTTTCGATCGACTCGATGACGCCGACCGTGCGCGAGCCGCGATCGCCGCCCTGGCCCTTGAGGCCCCAGACGAACGCGACGTCGCCCGCCTTGAGGCCGGCGCGGCTGGCCGCTTCGGCTCCCAGCGCGAGGCCCGCCAGATGATTGGGCGCGCCGACGTAGCCCATGCCCTGCGGCCCGTACTTCGCCTGCGCCGTGGGCAGCGCGGTGTTCGCCGTGGTGAAGATGATGCCGGCGGCGAACGCCTTGTCGATCTGCGGATCGGTGGCCGCGTCGCCGGGATGGCCCATGAACGCGATGCCGTCGACCTTGGTGGCGATCGCCTGCTGCAACTGGGTGATCATCAGGTTCGGATCCCAGTTGGAGAAGTAGTAAGTGACTGCGGGCCCGAGATCGAGTTCGGCCTGACGGTAGCCGTTATAGACGTTGTTGGCGAACACGCCGCCCTGCGGACCGCCGGGAAACGCCGCGATCTTGACGCCCGCGCACCACTTGGGCATCGGATCCGTCGCATGAGCCGTCTGAACTAGGCCGACGGCGAGCGCCGCCGCCGCCGTGGTGAGAAGAATGCGCCGCGTTTGTGCCTTGACCATGACTTCCTCCGTGTTTTTTCCCGCCCGCAACCAACCCCGCGCCCGAAACGGGCGCAAGGCAACGTGCCCTCGCCCACAGCGCTTTGTGATTTGATGCGTCTTCGAGGTCGCCGACAGGATCGCACAGGCGAGCTGTCGCCCTCTCGGCGCCCGCTCATTGACTATGATGCTTTCCCTCCCAGACGCAACAGGGAGCTTGCGCCGAAAACGCAAGTGGCGCGACAATTAAGTCGATGGCCGCTCGTCGCGTTGATTTTGATCAAGGCGAAACCGATTAATCTGACAAATCAGGTCAATGGGAAGCCGCGCCCGACCGTCAGGGCTGAGCGTCGTCCGGGCCCGCGGGCCGATCCATGTAGTGCGCCGCCGGCGCCTCGCGCAGCCGTTGCGCCGCGCGCTCGGGCGTAATGTCGCGCTGCGGCGAGCCGAGCAATTCGAAGCCGACCATGAACTTGCGCACCGTCGCCGAGCGCAGCAGCGGCGGGTAGAAATGCGCGTGGAAATGCCATTCGGGATGCGCCGCCCCGTCGGTCGGCGACTGGTGGAACCCCATCGAATAGGGAAAGGCGATCTCGAACAGATTGTCATAGCGGATCGTCAGAGCGCGCAGGACGTCGGCGAGGCCGCGCGTTTCCGCCTCGTTCAATTCGTCCATCGCGCCGAAATGCCGACGCGGCAGCAACAGCGTCTCGAACGGCCATACCGCCCAGAACGGCACCAGGGCGACGAAATGTTCGTTCTCGCACACCACGCGTTCGCCGGACGCGAGCTCGAGCTTGAGGTAGTCGCAGAGCAGGCAGCCCCGGCGCTCGAGCCGGTAGGCGCTCTGGGCGGCGAGCTCCTTGGCCGCCTCGTTCGGCAGGCTTTGACAGGCCCAAACCTGGCAGTGCGGGTGCGGGTTGCTGGCGCCCATCATGGCGCCGCGGTTTTCGAAGATCTGCACCCACGCGATCGACTCGAGCGCGCCGAGTTCGCGATATTGCTCCGCCCAGGTTCGCACCACCGGCTCGATCTCGTCGACGCTCATTCGGGCAAGCGTCAGATCATGGCGCGGCGAAAAGCAGATCACCCGGCAGACGCCGCTCTCGGCCTCGGCGACGATCAATCCGCCGCGATCGACCGCCCCGTCCGCGCCCATGCGCAGGGCCGGGAAGTCGTTGGCGAAGACGAGCGTCGTGGGGTAGTCGGGATTGACGTCGCCGTGGGCGCGCGTGTTGCCGGGGCAAAGATAGCATTCGGGATCGTAGGCGAGGGCGGCCGGCTGCGCCGGCCGTTCGATCTGGCCTTGCCACGGCCGCTGCGTGCGATGCGGCGACACCAGCACCCATTCGCCGGTGAGCGCATTGAAGCGGCGGTGCGAGGCGGCCTCCAGAAACGTCATCGGCGCGCCTTCCCGGGCCGCCGCGAGCGCTTCGCGCCGCCCAATGTCAATGTTTTCATCGCGGCGACGTCTCCCCGCTCGCCGGATCGGCGTCGGCGCACACCCCGTCGCCCGGCGAACAAACCAGGATCTCCGGCGTGATCCCGGTCGCCGCCGCGTAGCCCGCGGCGATGCTGGCGGCGAAGGGCTCGACCGCGTCGGCGCGCACCATGCTCACGGTGCAGCCGCCGAAGCCGCCCCCGGTCATGCGCGAGCCGAGCACGCCCTCGACGCCCCAGGCGAGCTCAACCAGAATATCGAGTTCGCGGCAGCTGATCTCGTAGTCGTCGCGCATGCTGACGTGCGAAGCGTTCATCAGGCGGCCGAATTCCTCGACCTCTCCGGCGTCCAGCGCGGCGCCGGCGCGCAGAACGCGGTCGTTCTCGGTGACGATGTGGCGGCAGCGGCGGAAGGTCAGCTCGGGCAGCGCGCCCGCGTGCGCGGCGAGGTCGGCGGCGCTGACGTCGCGCAACGCGCGCACATTGGGCAGCGCCGGGGCGAGCAGCGCCACGCCGCGTTCGCATTCCGCCCGGCGCAGATTGTATTCGCCGGCCGCCAATTGGTGACGCACCATCGAGTTGCAGATCACCAACCGCACCGAGGGCGCGATCGGCGCCAGCCGGAACGTCAGGCTGCGGCAATCGAGCAGCAACGCGTGGGCCGCCGCGCCGTGGCAGGAGACGAACTGGTCCATGATCCCGCAGCGCATGCCGACGAACTCGTTCTCGGCGCGCTGGCAACTGAGGGCGAGCTCGGTGCGGTCGACCGCGACGCCGGCGAGATCGAGCAAGGCGTAGCCGGTCGAGACCTCCAGCGCCGCCGAAGAGCTGAGGCCGGCGCCGATCGGCACGTCGCTATCGATCATGAGGTCCGCGCCGACCAGCCGATGACCCGCCTTCTGCAGCATCACGGCGACGCCGCGGACGTAATCGCTCCAGTCGCGCCGCGGCGCAGGAGCGAGATCGTCGAGATCGAACTCGACGGCCGCGCCGAGCCGCAGCGATTGGATGCGCAGCCGCCGGTCGGGCCGCGCCGCCGCCGCCGCCCAAGTGCGCAGTTCGAGCGCCGCCGGCATCACGAAGCCGTCGTTGTAATCGGTATGCTCGCCGATCAGATTGACCCGTCCGGGAGCGCGATAGAGCCGCGGCTCCGCCCCGAATTCCCGCCGAAACCTGTCCTTGAGCTCGGCTGGGCCGGCCATGGCTCGCACCTCGATTCCCGGCCGAGCGTCAGCCCGGCCCGGTCCCCACGGACCGATTGAATTGTATTACTAATGCATGACCCGCCCGGGCGCCAGGGCGCGCGCCGGCTTGACCGGAAAAGAGGCGCCGGCGGTTTCCCGCCGGCGGAGTCGTTGAGCAGGCTTGACGCGCTTAGCGAATGCCCTTGTCGATCAGATCGACCAGGCCGCCGATGGTGTCGGGCGTGACGACGCCGGCGCCGGTGTTGAGCGACAGGCCCGGCATCTTGTATTTCGCGGTCATCACGCATTGCACGACCGGAATGAAGCCCTGGAGATAGAGCAACTGGTCGAGGGTCGCGCTGACGTAGCCCGACTTCAGCCCGGTGATCGTCGCCGGTCCCAAGTCGATGCCGCCGACGACGACTTCGCCCGGCTTCTTGCCGGCCTTCTTGAGCACGTCCTCGAGTATGCCGGTCACCCCGCCGTGCTGGGTGCCGATCGCCTTCAGGCCGGGATGGGCTTGGACGTAGGCGGTGAGAATCGGCACGCCGAGCGAGGTGTCGCTGTTGACTTCCTGAGTGATTTCGAGACGGTCCACCTTGAGGCCGGCCTTCTCCAGCGTGTCGGCGAGACCCTTCTCCGACTGACCGCGCTCGGCCTGGCCGATTCTCACCGCCTACGTCCAAGCCCATCCCGGCCTGAAGGCGATCAGCACCCGGCACGGCGGGGTCGACCGGCATACTCGAGGACGTGCTCAAGAAGGCCGGCAAGAAGCCGGGCGAAGTCGTCGTCGGCGGCATCGACTTGGGACCGGCGACGATCACCGGGCTGAAGTCGGGCTACGTCAGCGCGACCCTCGACCAGTTGCTCTATCTCCAGGGCTTCATTCCGGTCGTGCAATGCGTGATGACCGCGAAATACAAGATGCCGGGCCTGTCGCTCAACACCGGCGCCGGCGTCGTCACGCCCGACACCATCGGCGGCCTGGTCGATCTGATCGACAAGGGCATTCGCTAAGCGCGTCAAGCCTGCTCAACAACTCCGCCGGCGGGAAACCGCCGGCGCCTCTTTTCCGGTCAAGCCGGCGGCGCGCCCTGGCGCCCGGGCGGGTCATGCATTCGTAATCAATTCAATTGGTCCGTGGGGACCGGGCCGGGCTGACGCTCGGCCGGAAATCGAGGTGCGAGCCATGGCCGGCCCAGCCGAGCTCAAGGACAGGTTTCGGCGGGAATTCGGGGCGAGGCGCGGCTTTATCGCGCTCCCGGGCGGGTCAATCTGATCGGCGAGCACACCGATTACAACGACGGCTTCGTGCTGCCGGCGGCGCTCCAGCTATGCACTTGGATCGCGGCGGCGGCGCGGCCCGACCGGCGGCTGCGCGTCAGTCGCTGCGGCCGGCGAGGCCCTCGAATTCGCGCTCGACGATCCCGATCCGCGCCCCGGCGGGACTGGAGCGATTACGTCCGCGGCGTCGCGATCATGCTGCAGCGCGGGCCATCGCCTGACCGGCGCCGACATGCTGATCGACAGCGACGTGCCGGTCGGCTCGGGCCTCAGCTCTTCGGCGGCGCTGGAGGTCGCGACCGGCTTCGCCCTGCTCGACGGCGCCGGCCAGGCGATCGATCTCACCCACTCGCGCTCGTCTGCCAGCGCGCCGAAAACGAATTCGTCGGCATGCGCTGCGGCGTCATGGACCAGTTCGCCTCCTGCCGCGGCGCGGCGGACCGCGTCCTGCTGCTCGACTGCCGCAGCCTCGAATTCCGCCTGTCGCCAGTCGACCCCTCAGTCCGCTTGGTGATCTGCAATTCGATGGTTCACCACGAGCTCGCCGGCAGCGAGTACAACCGCCGCCGCGAACAATGCGAGGAAGGCGTCGCGCATCTCAAGACGGCCCTGCCCAACGTCCGCGCGCTGCGCGACGTGACCGTCGGCGACCTCGCCCGACACGGTGCGCTGTTGTCGGAGCTGGTTTTGCGCCGCTGCCGCCACGTCGTCACCGAGAACGATCGCGTCCAGCGCGCCGCCGCGGCGCTCGAGGCCGGCCAGGTCGACGAAGTCGGCCGGCTGATGAACGCTTCGCACGTCAGCATGCGCGACGACTATGAGATCAGCTGCCGCGAGATCGACGTCCTGGTCGAGCTCGCCGGTCGCGTCGACGGCGTGCTCGGCGCGCGCATGACCGGCGGCGGTTTCGGCGGCTGCACGATCAACCTGGTGCGGGTCGAAGCGGTCGACCGCTTCGCCGACGAGGTCGCCGCGGGCCTATAAAGAGGCGACCGGGATCACGCCGCAGTTCCTCGTCTGCCGTCCGGGCGACGGGGGCGCCGCGCCGGTCCGGCGAGCTGGAGCGTCGCCGCGATGACATTGACATTGGCGGCGCGTTCTCGCGGCGGCCCGAAGGACATCGGTGACGCTGCTCAACGACGCTTCCCACCGCCGCTTCAATCCGCTGACGCGCGAATGGGTGCTGGTGTCGCCGCACCGCACCCAGCGCCCTTGGCTCGGCCAGACGGAACGCGCCGCGCGGCCGGCCGAGCGCGCCTACGACCCCGACTGCTATCTTTGTCCCGGCAATCGCCGCGCCAACGGCGAAATCAATCCGCCCTACCCACAGACGCTGGTCTTCGCCAACGACTTTCCAGCATTGCAGCGCGAAGCGGGCGGCGAAGCGATCAACGAGAGCGGACTGATCGTCGCCGCGCCTGAGCGCGGCTTGTGCAAGGTCGTCTGCTTCTCGCCGCGCCACGATCTGACGCTCGCCCGCATGTCGGTCGACGAGATCGAGCCGGTGGTCAAGGTCTGGACCGAGGAGTGCCGCGCGCTCGGCGCGCTCGAGGCGATCCGCTGGGTGCAGATCTTCGAGAACCGCGGCGCGATGATGGGGGCGAGCAATCCGCACCCGCATTGCCAAATTTGGGCGACCGAAAGTCTGCCCAACGAGGCGGTCAAGGAGCTCGCCTCCCAGCGCGCCTATCGCGAAGAGCGCGGCGGCTGCCTGCTGTGCGACTATCTCGCGCTCGAGCTCGACGCCAAGGCGCGCATCGTCTGCGAGAATGAATATTTCGTCGCGCTGACGCCGTTCTGGGCGGTGTGGCCGTTCGAGACTATGGTGCTTCCGCGCCGCCATTTCGGCGCGATGGACGAAATGAGCGCCGCCGAGGCGCGCGGACTGGCCGACATCCTGCGCCGACTGACCATCCGCTACGACAATCTGTTCGAGACTTCTTTCCCCTATTCGATGGGCTTCCACCAGTCGCCGACCGACGGCGTCGCGCATCCCGAGCAGCATTTCCACGCCCACTTCTACCCGCCGCTGCTGAGGTCCGCTTCGGTGCGCAAGTTCATGGTCGGCTTCGAGATGCTCGGCGCGCCGCAACGCGACATCACGCCCGAAAGCGCGGCGGCGCGCCTGCGCGAGACGCCCGCCGTCCACTATCTCGATCGCCCCGCGAGCGCCTAAGAACGCCGCAGGCGGCCGCATTTGCCCCGCGCGGCGACGCGCGTTGACAGAAATCAAGGCGCTGGGCGCACTGGCGTTCCTTAGTGACCAATTGTCAGACTGTTCGGGCCAGCGATTGCTTGGCGTTTTCCGAACGCGTTGATCATCGGCGAAGACCGGACGCAGCCAGAGCGCGTCGGGGAGGTTTTCGTGTCGGCGGCCTCGCAAAAACATGAGGCCGGAGGGGCGCCCAAAGCGGCGCGACAATGATGATCGCGGATTCGCGACACGGCGGCGATTGCGACTCGCAGGATGCAGGGAGGCTCCTATGGGTAAAACGCTAAAGCGAAATTTCCTGTTCACGGCGGCCACGGTTGCATTGATCTGTGGCGCGGTTTCTTCGGCTTACGCGCTCGATCCGACGGCGAAGTGGTGCGCCGGCGTCAAGATCGCCGCCTTCCCTGGCGGACCGCAGGGCGGCGTCTTCGCTAACAACGTTTACAACGGCTATCGTCAGGCCGAACTCGATCTCGGACCCTCAGTCACCTACTACTTCTCCAACTGGGATCCGAACCTGATGATCACCCAGTTGCAGCAGGCGATCGCCACCAAGGTCGACGGCATCGCCTTCATGGGCCACCCCGGCGACGCGGCGACGCGATCCGCAGATCGACAAGGCGTTCGCCCAGGGCATCATCTTCACCACGGCGAACACCGCGCTGCCCGACGGCGCAGGCGAAGTACGGGCCGGCGGGCATGGGCTACGTCGGCGCGCCCAATCATCTCGCGGGCCTCGCGCTGGGAGCGGAAGCGGCCAAGCGCGCCGGCCTCAAGGCGGGCGACCTCGCGTTCGTCTGGGGCCTCAAGGGCCAGGGCGGCGACCGCGGCTCGCGCACGGTCGGCGTCATCGAGTCGATCGAAAAGACCGGCGCCAAGGTCATCTATCAGGAGATCGACAAAGCGACCGACGCCGATCCGAACGCCGGCACCCCGATCTTCGTCGGCGTGATGAAGGCCAACCCGGGCATCAAGCTCGTCGTCACCGACCACGGCGCCCTGACCGCCAACGTCGGCGTCTACGCGCGCGCCGCGTCGCTGAAGCCCGGCCAGGTGTTCTTCGCCGGCTTCGACATGTCGCCGGCCACCGCCAAGGCGGTCAAGGAAGGCTATCAGGAGCTGGTGATCGACCAGCAGCCCTACCTGCAGGGCTACCTGCCGATCCTCAACATCTGCCTGACCAAGAAGTTCGGCTTCTCCGGCCTCGACATCAACACCGCCGGCGCCTTCGTCGACCCCAAGAACGTCGACGCCATTGCGCCGCTCGCGGCGCAGGAAATCCGTTAAGATCAGCGGGGCGAGTTGGGGCAAAGCCGGGGCGCCGCTCGACGCGGCGCCCCGGTCGTTTCAAAAAATGGGGAGGACTGAATTGTCTCAGTCTGCGTCGCCGAGCGCCGACGCGCCGCCGGTCATCGAGCTGCGCCATGTATCCAAGACCTTTGGCGAGGTGCGGTCGCTCGCCGATGTCGACTTCCAAGTCAACCGGCGCGAAATCGTCGGCCTGCTCGGCGACAACGGCGCCGGCAAGTCCACCCTCATCAAGGTGGTGATGGGATTCTACGGTCCCGACGCCGGCGGCGAGGTCTATTTCCATGGCGAGCGCGTCGACGACTGGTCGGTGGCGAAGGCGCGCAGCCTCGGCATCGAGACCGTCTATCAGGAACGCGCGCTCTGCGAGAAGCAGCCGATCTGGCGCAATATGTTCATGGGCCGCGAGCTGCGCAACCGCTTCGGCCTGCTCGACGTCGAACGCATGCGCAACGAATGCGCGCGGCTGATGAGCGAGCACATGGGCTTCACCTCGAAGGCGGTGCATCCCGACAACGTCGTCGCCACCATGTCGGGCGGCGAAAAGCAGGGCGTCGCCATCACCCGCGCCCTTTATTTCGAAGCCGAGCTCGTCATTCTCGACGAGCCGACGATGGGCCTGTCGCTCAGCGAGACCAAGAAGACGCTCGAATTCGTCCGCCACATCAAGGACGTCGGCAAGTCGGCGATCTTCATCGATCACAATATCTTTAACATCTATCCGGTCGTCGATCGGCTCTACGTGCTCGATCGCGGCAGGGTCGCGGGCATGTACAATCGCGCCGACATCACGATCGATCAGCTGATCGAGCGACTCTATCACGTCGCGCGGACCGGGACGATGGAGCTGCCGTCATGACCGAAGAAGCTGCGGAAGCCCGCCCGGGCGGCTACAAGGCCGCGCCGCCGTCGCTGCTGACGCGCTACGGGAGCCAGATGGGCATCGTCGGCGTCGGCCTCGCGATGTGGCTCGCCTTCGTCGTCGCCGCGCCGCGCGTGTTCACCGATGTCGACATCTACCTCGCCTTCGCCGAGACGACGCCGCTGTTCGGCATCGTCGCGCTGTCGTTGACCTTCGTCGTCATCACCGGCGAAATCGATCTTTCCTTTCCCTCGGTGATGGCGCTCGGCACCGCCGCGTTTTGTCTTGCGACCACCCACGCCGGCCTGCCGTGGTGGGCCGGCGTGATCGCCGGGCTCGCGACGGGCGTCGTCTGCGGCCTGATCAACGGGATTCTCGTGGCGACCTTCAACATTCCCTCGCTCGTCATCACCATCGGCACCCAGTTCTTGTTCCGCGGCCTGGAGCTCGTGCTGATGAACGGCACCGGCGTGCCGCTGGGCGACGACAAATACCCGCAAATGCACGCTCTGCTGCGCGAGCCGCTGTTCGGCTTCCCCGTGCAGACGCTTTGGATGATCGCGATCGTGATCGTCGAATGGATATTGCTCAATCGCACCCAGTTCGGCGCGCACGTGTTCCTCGTCGGCGACAACCAGACGAGCGCGCGGCTGATGGGCGTCAACGCCGGACGAGTCAAGATCAAGGCGTTCGTGCTGGTCGGGGTCACCGCGGTGTTCTGCGGAATGTTGAGCTCGATCTACGGCTATTATTTCTGGCCGAGCACCGGCGACGGCTCGCTGCTGAACACCATCGCTTCGGTGTTCCTGGGCGGCACGTCGGTGTTCGGCGGCACCGGCTCGGTCGTCGGCACGTTCGTTGCGGCCTTTATCATCGGCGCGATCAACGCGGGGATCGTCTCGGCCGGCGTCAATGCATTCTATACGCAGCTCGCCTTCGGCCTCGTCATCGTCATCTCCGTCGTCTTGCAGACCATCATCGACCGCCGCATCCGGCGTCAGTCCGTCACTGGGCAGTGACGCCTGCCGGCCAGGGGCGCGGAGCGCTTGGGCGCCGGGCTCGGCGCAAGGTCGCCCGCTCGGAATTGGCCGCCGAAGGCCCGTCGGCGTCGCGGTCCTTCGTCGCGCCTCAGGCGCGCGCGACGGCTTGACGCGACGCGCGCTGACATGCAAGTCGTCGCGCGACGGTTGGCGCGGGGCTTTCGATCGCGGTCGGCATCGAAGGTCGCGCCGGCCGGAGCGGCGCGCCGCGTGGGCGCCGATGTTTGCCGGATCGTGAAATGACCTCGTTGCTCGACAGGATCGTCGCGTTCGCCGACGCCAAACTGGTCATTTTCGGCGACACCATGCTCGATCGCTATGTCCTGGGCGACGTGACGCGGATCTCGCCGGAGGCGCCGGCGCCGGTGTTCGCCGTCGATCAAGAAGAGCTTCGGATCGGCGGCGCGGGCAACGTGGCGCGCAACGTGGCGAGCCTCGGGGCTCAGGCCTGCCTCCTCAGCGTCATCGGCGTCGATTCGGCGGGCGACCTCATCGGGGCGATCGCCGGGAAGACTCCCGGCGTCGCCGCCACCCTCGTCCGCGATCCGGCGCGCCGTTCCACCGTCAAGACGAGGTTCGTGGCGTCGGGCCAGCAGCTGTTTCGCGCCGATCAGGAAAGCCGGAACGACGTCGCCGCCCCGATCGTCGACGAACTGATGGCGGCGCTCGATCCCGCGCTCGCCGCCGCCGACGGCCTCATTTGCAGCGACTATTCCAAGGGCGTCCTCACGCCTCAGAGCCTCCAGCGCGCCATCGCCAGCGCAAGACGGCTCGGCAAGCCCGTCATCATCGATCCGAAATCACAGGACATGCGGCGCTACGCCGGCGCGACGATCGTGACGCCGAACGCGCGCGAGGCCGCCGCCGCCGCCGGCCTCGATTGTGACGCCGACGAAGGCGTCGCGGCCGCCGCCCGCGCGATCGCCACGGCGACCGAGGGCGCCATCGTCGTGGTCACCCGGGGAAGCCGGGGGATGACCATCTTCGAACCCGACGGCGGCGCGGGACGGATCACCCACCTCCCGACGGAAAGCCGCGAGGTGCATGACGTGGCCGGAGCCGGGGATACGGTCCTCGCCGCACTCGCGTTGGCGCTCGTCGTCGGCGCGCCCGTCGGCGTGGCGGCCCAATTGGCCAACGCGGCGGCCGGCATCGCCGTCGCCGTGCACGGCACCGCCGCGGTCGAAGCCTCCCAGCTCATCGCCAGCATCCAGGCTTCGCCGATCGAGGCGGAAGAGGCCAAGGTCGTCTCGTTGGACACCGCCGCGAAGGTCGCCGCATCGTGGCGCCACGAGGCGCGCCAGGTCGTTTTCGCCAACGGCTGTTTCGATCTCATCCACCCCGGCCATCTCAGTCTGCTGCAATTCGCGCGGCGCCAAGGCGACAAGCTCGTCGTGGCGATCAACAGCGACGCCTCGACGCGGCGGCTGAAGGGCCCCGGCCGTCCCGTCCAAACGGCAAGCGAGCGCGCCGGCATGCTGGCGGCGATCGGGATTGTCGATCTCGTCACGATTTTCGCCGAGGACACGCCGATGCGCGCCATCGAGGCGCTTCGTCCCGACGTTCTGGTCAAAGGGGCCGATTACGCCGAAGCCGAGGTCGTCGGCGGCGATTTCGTCAAGAGCCTGGGGGGGCGCGTCGCGCTCGCGCCGCTGAAAGTCGGCTATTCGACGACCGGCGCCTTGCGCAAGGCTTCATTGGGCGGCCGAACGGCGAAGTGAACGAAAGGACGGAAAACGCCAATGGCGAGCTACCTGGTGACCGGCGGGGCCGGATTCATCGGCTCCAACCTGGTCGAAGCGCTCGAAGCGCGCGGCGACGATGTGATCGTCGTCGACGAACTCGGCAAAGGGGCGAAGTGGCGAAACCTGGCCAAGCGCCGGCTGCTCGATCTCGCGCCGCCCGGGCAGCTTTTCCAGCGGCTCGATTCGGGCTCGGAACGGCCGAGCGTCGTCTTCCACTGCGGCGCGATCTCCGACACGACGGAAAGCGACGTCGACCTGATCGTCGAGACCAATTTTCGCTTGTCATGCCAGCTTTGGCGCTGGTGCGCCGACCATGGCGTCCCGTTGATCTACGCCTCGTCCGCCGCGACATACGGCGATGGGACGCAGGGGTGGCGCGATGACGACGATCCCGCTCATCTTGCGGCGCTGCGCCCGCTCAACGCCTACGGCTGGAGCAAGCATCTGTTCGACCGCTGGGCGGTTCATCGGGTCGAGGCGGGGCTGTCCGCGCCGCCGCGCTGGGCCGGCTTGAAGTTCTTCAACGTTTACGGTCCCAACGAGTCTCACAAGGGGCCGCAACGGTCGGTCGCCGCGCAGATCTTCGACCGGATCGCCGCCGGGCAATGCGCGCGCCTGTTTCGCTCCGAGCATCCCGATTATCCCGACGGCGGGCAGATGCGAGACTTCGTCTGGGTGGGCGATTGCGTTGCGGCGGCGCTTTGGTTGGCCGACGGTCCGCGTCCGAGCGGGCTCTACAATGTCGGTTCCGGACACGCGCGCAGCTTCCTCGATCTGGCGCGCGCCGCCTACGCCGCCCTCGGCCGGGAGCCTCGCGTCGAATTCGTCGCCATGCCGGCCGCGCTCGCCGCGAAGTACCAGTACTTCACCCAAGCCGACATGACGAAACTCAAAGCCGCCGGCTGGGCTCGCCAGCCCCTGTCGATCGAGGACGGGGTGGGCCGCTATATCAAGGACTTTCTCACCCGTCCCGACCCCTATCGTTAGGGCATGAAGGCTTGCGTTTGAAACGGACCGCCGCTGCGACAGCGGCAGGCGGGCTTGAGGACCTGAGATGCAGATCGACACGACGGCGCGAATCGAAGACGGGGCGCGGATCGGCAGAGGCGCCGTCATCGGGCCGCATTGCTTCGTCGGCGCCGACGTGGCGATCGGCGAGGACTGTCGCCTGATCGCCAACGTTCACGTCTCGGGACGAACCACGATCGGCGCCCGCACGGTGGTCCATCCCTTCGCCTGTCTCGGCGGTCCGCCCCAATCGTTCGCCTACAAGGACGAACCGACGACGCTGTCGATCGGCGCCGACTGCATCATCCGCGAAAGCGTCACCATGAGCCGCGGCACGGCGCAGGGCGGCGGCGAAACGACGGTTGGGGACGGCGGGTTCTTCATGGCCTGCAGCCATGTCGCGCACGACTGCCGCGTCGGTCGCCAGGCCATCTTCGCCAATTGCGCCACGCTCGCCGGGCACTGCGTCCTCGGCGACAACGTGTTCCTTTCCGGCCTTGTCGCCCTGCACCAGTTTACCCGGGTCGGTTCGGGGGCGATGGTTGGGGGCGTGACGGCGGTCCGCGGCGACGTGATCCCGTTCGGTCTTGCGGTCGGGGCCGAGGCGCGCCTCGTCGGGATCAATGTGGTCGGGATGCGGCGCCGGCGCTATCCGGTCGCCGCGGTCCGGGCGGTGCGAACCGCCTATCGCATGATTTTTCTCGGCCCCGGGCCGCTGTCGGAGCGGATCGAGAGGACCGAGGCGGAGCTGGGGCGCGTCGAGGCGGTCGGCGAAATCCTTGCCTTCCTGCGGGAATCGCGGGCGCGACCGCTCTGCCAGCCGCGCGCCAGCGCGAGCGGCGGCGACGACGAGGCGCTTGGCGAGCCATAGCCCCCGCCTCGCCCGCGACGGCGTCCCGACGCCAAACCCCGCCCCTCGCGCCAAACCTGTTGCCCCGAGACGCGCCTCTGTGGCAACTGTGCTCGCGCCCGTCGCCGACGGCGCGCTTTGTGCGTCGGTCCGCCAAAGCTGAGACGAATAGGAATCGCGAGTTCCGATGCCCAGCACGACGTTGGCGGACAGAAGCTTTCAACGCATCCTCCTCATCAAGCTGTCGGCGATCGGCGACGTCATTCATACGATCCCGCTCCTCAACGCGCTGCGTCGTCACTATCCGGCGGCGCGCATCGACTGGCTCTCGAAGCCGACGCCGGCCGAATTCGTCCGCGTTCTGCCCGCCGTCGACGAGGTTCTCGTCTATGGCGAGAACCAGACCGAGGTTCCTCAGTACAATTGGGACGGCGTCACCCATTTCGTCCGGCTCATCCGGGATCACCGGTTCCTCGCCATGTTGTCGCGCCTGCGCGCGGCCCGCTACGATCTCGTCATCGACATGCAGGGACAGATGCGCAGCGGGTTCGTCTCGGCGGTCACCGGCGCGCCGGTCCGCATCGGCTTCGATCGTCCGCGCAAGGACATCTGGAAGGCGGAAGGGCGCGCCTTGCCGCCGGGGACCATGGAGCGCGCCTGGAAGGGGGCTCGGGAAGGTTCGTGGCTGGCTTACACGCATCGCGTTCGGCTTCCGACGCTGGCGATGCACGCCATCGACCGCTACCTCCTGGTCGGAGATTTGCTCGGCTTCGAGCGTGAAACTCCCGACTTCTCGATCCGGATCCGGCCGGACGCCGAGCGCAGCGTCGAGGCGCTGCTGCGCGACCATGTCGGAGCGACGGCGAAGCCGCCGATCGTGATCGCGCCTGCGGCGTTGTGGGAGACCAAGCGCTGGCAACCCGAAGGGTTCGCCGCGGTCGCGCGCCGCTTCCTCGCCCAAGGCTATCCGGTCATCCTCGCCGGAGCGGCGAACGAGGCGGAGGAATGCCGGCGCATCGCCGCCTTGGCCCCGGGCGCGGTCGTGCTCGCCGGTCTGACGTCGCTTGCGGAATTGGCGGCGTTGATCCAGCGATCGGCGATTGCGGTGACCAATGATTCCGGGCCGGCTCACCTGGCCACGGCCCTCGGCCGCCCGGTGGTGACGATCTTCGGCCCGACGAACCCGATCTGGGTCGGCCCCTATCAGCGACCGGACGCGGTGGTCAGCGCGGGCGTCGCGTGCTCGCCCTGCAATCTTCGCGATTTGGCGCGTTGCCCCCATGATCACGCCTGCATGCGCGCGATCCCGCCTGCGCGGGTGATCGGCGTCGTCGAGGCGCAGTTGGCTTCGGCCGAGGCCGTCGCCCCGTCGCTCGGCTGAGGCGTCGTCGAACGGCCGCCCGCAAAGGCGTTTCGCGCCTCGCTGCGTCCCGCCTCACAGTTGTCGCGGTCGGTTTCTTGAACTAGCGTGCGGCTGCTGGACGCGACGGCGTCTCATCTTTTGGGCGAGGGAGGTTCGCGCTCTGTCCCCCGGCGACGAAGTGTGTTAACGGACCGCGGTCCTGGGGATGAACGCCGTCCGGCGATGTCACGAGGCCGAGCAGAACCGAGCCGGCCCGGGCGAGGCTTGATCGGCGTGGCCCGGGGCGCCGGAATCGCGGCGGCCTTTGGCCTCCGACGCCATCAACGACTGAATTTGGGGGCGCCCGTCAGGACGGCAGGGCCATCCTGCGCGGCAAACTCTCGAGGCGGCAGCAGAGTTCATATGGATAAGCCGGTCATACAATTCATCGATCTCTCGGCGCAGCGTCGGCGACTGGGCGCGCGCATCGAACGCGCGATCGCCCGCGTCTTGGCCCACGGCCGTTTCATCCTCGGACCGGAAGTCAATGAATTGGAGGAGCGCCTTCAGGCGTTTTCCGGCGCTCGGCATTGCATCACCTGCGCCAACGGCACGGACGCGCTCGAACTGGCGCTGTCGGCGATGCAAATCGGGCCGGGAGACGCGGTCATCGTCCCGGCGTTCAGCTTTGTCGCCACCGTGGAGGCCGTCGCGCGCGTCGGCGCGACCCCGGTATTCGCCGACGTCGACGCCGAGACCTTCAACCTTTGCCCCGAAAGCGCCGAGACGGCGATCCGAGCGGCCAAGGCCCTCGGGCTTTCGGTTCGATGCGTCATGCCGGTCGATCTTTTTGGCCAGCCGGCCGATTATGACGCGATCCAAGGGTTGGCCGAGACGCATGGGCTGAGCGTCTTGGCCGACGCGGCGCAGAGTTTTGGCGCGACGTGGCGCGGACGCCGGGTCGGCGCGCTCGCCGACGTCACGACCACCAGCTTCTATCCGGCCAAGCCGCTGGGCTGTTACGGCGACGGCGGCGCCATCTTCACCGACGACGCGGCGCTCGCTGCGATGTTGCGCGCGCTGCGATGCCATGGACAGGTCGTCCCCGGCGGCGCTTTCGCCCGTATCGGGCGCAACAGCCGCCTGGATACGATCCAGGCCGCGGTGCTGATCGAAAAGCTGTCGGCGTTCGAGGAGGAGATCGCTTCGCGCAATATCGCGGCGAGGCGATACGCCGAGCGGCTTCCCGCCGGGGTCATCGCCCCGAAGGTCGCCGCCGGGGCCCTGTCCGTGTGGGCCCAGTACACGGTGAAGGTCTTGAGCGATCGCGACGGCGTCGCAGCGTCGTGCCGGGCGAGCGGAGTGCCGATCGCCATTCACTATGCGACGCCGCTGCACCGCGCGCCGGCCTATCGACACTTCCCGACCGCGGCGCCCGAACTCAAAACCGCGGACGCGCTATCGAACGCGGTTTTGAGCTTGCCCATGCACGCCGATCTCGACGAAGCCACGCAGGAGCGCGTGATCGAGGCGATGCGAGGGGCCGTCGGCGCGGATGCGATCAAGCCGCTCCATGCCCAAGCTTAGGGACCTGCGCTTTCGGGCCGAGTACGCCGCCGTTCGGTCCGCCGTCGCCGCGCTTCGCCTTTTGCCCATCGACGCGGCCGCGAGCGTCGTCGGAAGCTTGGCGGCCTGGATTGCGCCTTGGACGCCGCTTCACCGTCGCGCGCTCGAAAATCTCGCCGTCGCGTTTCCCGATTGGTCGGAAGCGGAGCGCAAGCGGGTCGCGGCGGCGATGTGGCGAAACACCGGGCGAACGATTGCCGAAACGCTGCTGCTGGACCGAATCGGGTCCGATCCTTCGCGGCTAGAGTTCGAAAGTCGTCGCTTTTTGGAGCAGAGCCTGCGCCAACCGGGCGCCAACCTCTGCCTCACGCTGCACTTGGGAAACTGGGAACTCATCGCGGTCGCCTGCGGACTTTGCGGCGGCAGGCTCGCCGGCGTTTATCGCTCGCTGCGAAATCCCTATCTCGACAGATATGTGCGCGAGACGCGAAGCCCTTTCTATCCCGCCGGCCTTTTCGTCAAAGGGAAGACGCACGGCGTCCAGCCGACGGGGTCCGCGGCGACCGGGGTCATCAACATTCTCAGAAGGGGAGGACATCTGGGGCTGGTGTGCGACCAGGTCGACGACACGTGCGCTTTCACCGTGCCTTTCTTCAACCGGCCGGCGAAGTTCACGTCCGCGCCCGCGCAATTTGCCCGTCGCGTCGGCGTGCGGGTCTGGATGGGGCGATGCCTTCGTCGCGACGATCGTTCACGATTCCTGGTTGAGATCAAAGAGCTGCCGGTCGAACGCACATCCGATCAGGCCGCGGATCTGCGCAACACGACCGCGGCGATGGTTCTTCAGTTCGAGAACTGGATTCGCGAGACGCCGGAGCAGTGGATGTGGTGGCAACGGCGCTCGATATCCGGCTAGCGGCGATAATCAGACCCGCGAAGCGGCGGCGCGGCGCCTGCCGTGATCGCGGCGTGAACATGAGGTTTGAAACCGCCGATCGGAACCACTAGACTGCCCGGCGACGACGTCGTCAAACGATCGGCGCCGGCCGCGAACGGCGAAAGCGGGGTCGCATTGAATAGTCAGCCATTTGACGGCGGGGCCAGGCCGCTTCGCGTCGCGGTCGTCGGGACGGGGCATTTCGGTCGCTTCCACGCCAAGCATTACGCCCAGAACAAGAACGCCGAGTTGGTGGCCGTCGTGGACACCGACGCGGCGGTGGCGGACGCCGTCGCCGGCGAGTTCGGATGCGCGGCCTTCTACGATCATCGCGCTCTTTTCGGCAAGATCGACGCCGCAAGCGTCGTGGTTCCCACCTCTCAACATTTCGCCGTCGCCGCCGAACTTCATGAGGCCGGCATCGACACGTTGGTCGAGAAACCCCTCACCGACACCGTCGACTCGGCCGAATCTCTGATGCTCGCCGCCGAGAGCCGGAACCTGATCCTCCAGGTCGGCCACATCGAGCGATTCTCCTCGTGCTTTCGCGCCTTGAGCGCGAAGGTTCACGGGCCTTTGTATTTCGAGAGCAACCGCATTTCGCCGTGGCAGGAACGCAATCTCGACACGGACGTCATCTTCGATCTCATGATCCACGACATCGACATCATCGTCGGGCTTGCCGACTCCAACGTGATCGACGTCAACGCGGTTGGCACGCGCCTCTTCAGCGACAAGGTGGATCTCGCCAATGCGCGGCTGACCTTCGAGTCGGGGTGCGTGGCCAACATCACGGCGAGTCGCGTCAGTCATAAGGTCGAGCGCAGCTTGCGCGTCTTCCAGCCCGGCAGCTACCTGGTCTGCGACTTCGTGACGCATCGCATCTTCAGCTACACCGCGAAAAGCGAGCCGGGAAAGACCGGCTTGGGCGCCGTCGCCGGCAAGGTCGTCGACGTGCCGCGCGAGGACAGTCTCGCCAACGAGATCGACGAGTTCCTGTCGAGCGTGCGCAACCGAACGCGCCCGATTGTCGATGGGCGGGCCGGCGTCGAGGCCGTCAGGATTGCCGGCCAGATCAACGACAGCATTCAGCGGCACTTGGCGAACGTGCGCCGGCCGGCGCCCGGCGGCTCGGCGCAAGTCTGACGCGGGGTCGCCGCCTCACCGCCAGCGGCGGTGCACCCAAAACCACTGGCCGGGATGCTCGCGCACCCAACCCTCGATGATGGTCGCGACCATCTGGGCGGCGCCGGCGACGTCGATGCGTCCGTTGGCGTCGCGCGGCAGGTCGAGTTCCTCGCTGAGCTCGATCCGAAATCGGTCGCCGGGCAACCTGATGACGCGCACCGTGTGAACCGGGCACTCGAACTCCCTCGCCAGGCGGGCGAAGATCGGGTTGGCCTTGGTGGGATGACCAAACAGCATGACCTCGGGTCCGCGGTCGTGAAATTGGTCGACGAGAAGCCCGAGGTGGCTCCCGGCCTCGAGGGCGCGGGCCAGCCGATGCAAGGCGCCGGGTCCGGCCGCCACGAGTTCGCCCATGACGGATTGTCGGCGAGCCATCACCATGCGCGCGATCCAGCGATTCCTGGGCTGGGCGAACAGGGCGGCGGCCGCGAGGCCGAGCCGCTCCGCCGCCACCATCGGCAGTTCCCAGTTCGCCAGATGGGCCGACAAGATGATGGCCGGCTTATTGTCCGTCGCCAGCCGGACGAACCGTTCGGCGCCCTCGGCCTCGATCCGGCCCGGCTTGGCCGCGGCGGGGTCGAAGTCCCAGATCTGGTCGATGAAGAAGTACTCGACGGCGGCCCGGCCCATGTTGTCCCAGGACTGCCCGAGAATGTCGCGCTTTTCCCGGTCGGTCTTTTCCGGGAACGCAAGCGAAAGATTGCGCATGCCGATCTGGTATCGCCGGGGAATGCGCATCCCGATCTGGCGGGCGCAAAATCCGCCGGCGCGAACGAGCGAGCGCTCCGGAACCACGCGGGCCACCACGACGAAGGCGAGGGCGAGCGCCGCCGCGGCGAGGTCGCGCGCTTCCCGGGCCGCCCTTTGCGCCAGGGCGAGAATCCGACGCCGGTTCATGAGGCGATGCGGACGACGAGCTTGCCGAACACGTCTCGGTTGCGCAGGCGCTCGAGGCCCGTCCCGAAGTCCTCGAGCGGAATCTCGGCCTCGACCGTCGGGTTGAGGCCGATCGCCATCTTCTGAAGCCCGTCGCCGACATTGCGGATCGAGGCTCCGAACGAGCCGATGATCCGGTATTGCTGTTGGAACAATTGCATCAGGTTGATCGTGGCCGTCGGCCCCGACGTCGCGCCGCAGGTCACCAGCCGCCCGCCGCGTCGCAGCGACAGCAACGATCCGTTCCACGTATCGGCGCCGGTGTGCTCGAAGACAACGTCGACGCCCCGCTTTGCCGTGAGTTTGCGGACGACGTGCTCAAACCTCTCGTTGCGATAGTTGACGACGTGATCGGCGCCGAGCGCCCGCGCCTTCGCGCCCTTGGCGTCGTCGCCCACGGTGGCGATGACGCTGCATCCCGTCGCCTTGGCCAAGGTAATGGCGGCCGTTCCAATGCCCGACCCGCCCGCATGCACCAAAATGGTCTCGCCGCGTCTCAGGCGCGCGTTGTCGAAGAGCATATGCTCGACGGTCGCGAATGTGACGCCGGCGCACGCGGCGTGCCTCGTCGACACGCCGTCGGGCACCGGAACGACCAGCCGAGCCGGCGCGACGACGCGCTCGCAGGCGAAGCCGTCGATGTGGAAGCCCATGACGCCGGCAGCGTTCTCGCAAAGATTGTCGCGGCCGTCGCGGCAGCTCGCGCACTGGCCGCAAGTCCGCGCCCCATACATCGCCACGCGCTGCCCGACGGCGAGCCCGGCGACGGCGGGCCCCAAGGCGGCGATTTCGCCGACGGCCTCGGCGCCGACGATCAGCGGCAACTTCCGTTTGGCGAAAGCCATGCCGCGATAGCCCCAGACGTCGATATGGTTCATCGCGACGGCCAGAATGCGGACTTCGACTTCGTCTTCTTCCGGCGCCGCCGGGTCGGCGACGTCGACAAGTTCCAGTTGCCGCTCGGCGACGAGGCGTAGCGCTCGCATAATGAACTCACTCGTGTTGCTTGACGGGCGCTGCGGTTCCCGCCGCAGCGCTACCGCGCCCGACTGTCACTCGTCAACGGCGAAGGCATTTCCATGGTGTCGCGGGGAGAGGCGGCCAAACCGTCGTCCCTCAGGGCGCGGCCCGAAACACCAGCGAGGCGTTCTGACCGCCGAAACCGAAAGAATTCGACATCGCGGCGCCAATCCTGGCCGGCCGCGCGACATTGGCGACGACGTCGAGCGGTATCGACGGGTCGGGGTTGAGATAGTTGATCGTCGGCGGCATGAGGCCGTTCTGGATCGTCATCAGCGTGAAGATCGCCTCCACCGCGCCCGCCGCGGTCAGCGTGTGGCCGATCATCGATTTGTTGGAGGAGATCGGCAGCCCGTTCATCCGCTCGCCAAAAACGGCGCCGCAGGCCAGGGCCTCCATCTTGTCGTTTTCCGGCGTGCCGGTGCCGTGGGCGTTGATATAGTCGATCGCTTCCGGCGCGAGGCCGGCGTCGTCGAGCGCGGCTCGGATCGCGCCGATGATCGCGCCGCCGTCGGGATTGGAGCGGGTGCGATGGAAGGAGTCCGCCCGCTCGCCGCATCCGGCGACGACGCCGAGGATCCTCGCGCCGCGCGCCGCCGCCGATGCGAGGCTCTCGAGCACCAGCGCGCCGCCGCCCTCGGCCATGACGAAGCCGTCGCGGTCGCGCGAGAACGGCCGACACGCTTCCTCGGGCGCCTCGTTGCGGGTCGATAGCGCCGACAGCAGGGAAAAGCGAATGAGCGACTTCGGGATCGATCGAGCCGTCCGTGCCGATGGCGAGCGCCGCCTCGGTCTCGCCGCGCCGGATCGCCTCGACGCCCATCTGGATGGCGGTCGCGCCGGAGGCGCAAGCGGTGGAGATCGAAACCGGCGAGCCGCGCGTGCCGAAGCGGTCGGCGACCCGATCGGCGAGGCCGCCCATCAGAAAGAGGCGCTGGAATTCCGGTCGGCGGTCGAAGGAAGCCTCGATCAAGGCGCGATAGGTGATGGGCGCGTCGGCCGGCAGATCGGCGGCGAGTGTCTCGCGACCCGACCAATCGAACTCGGTCGGCGGCGTTGCAATGAACAAGGGCCCGGGAAACGCGCCTATCGCCCCGATGGCGGCCTCATCGAGCGCTTCCACCGCCGCCATCTCGGCCAGCGCGAAGGAAAGGTCGGGCGGGTGGGCGCCCGGCGGCAGCACGAAATCGACGGCGCCGGCGATCTGCGTCCGCAGGCCCTCCGTCGAAAAGCGGCGAATGCGACGAATGCCGGATTGGCCGGCCGTCAGCTTCGCCCAGTTCTCGGCCTTGCCGACGCCGAGCGAGGTCACGACGCCGATCCCGGTGACGACGACGGTCGGGCGTTCGCGCCAATCGACGATGTTCAAGCGAGCCCTCCCCGGTCGCGTTCAACCAAAACCATGCCTTCGCCGCGCCAATGGCCGAAGCTGGTCACCACGATCTGCGATGGCGGCTCGGCGGCTTGGCGCTCGATGGCGCCGTCCTCGAACGGGGGGTAATAGCCGGCTTGGCGCAAAGCCAGCGCGGCGAGTCCGACGTTGGCCGGCGCGGCCGCCTCCACGCCGTGTCCGATTTTTCCGCCCGTCGCTCGGACGTAGACCTCGCGCCCGGCGCCGACCTCGAGGAGAAACGCCCGTTCCTCGGCGGTGATCGGCTCGACGCCCGTCGCGCCGGAGAGGACGCCGACCGGTCCTGGGGCGAGGGATCCTTCCATCGTCGACCACATTTTTCGCGCCGCGCCGAGCGCGGCCCCGGCTTGGCGATTGCTGCGATCCGACAGCACCGGCCCGACGACCGCGGCAATGCGGGCGCCGCGGGCCCTTGCATGGGCGCGCGATTCCAGCACGAGGAAAGCGCCGATCGAGCCAAGGATCATGCCGCCGCCGCGCGCCGCGCGCGACCAAACGAGCGCCGGTTCGCCCGAAAAGAGCGATCCGCCGAATGCAAAAAGGAGCGCCATGTCCGCGCGCGGGGCCGAATAGGCCGCGCCGACCAACCCGATTTCGACGTCGCCGGCGCGGATGCCGGCGACCATGGCGCCCAACGCGTCGAGCCCGGCCGATTCCTCGCCCATGAAGGTGCGCGAGGATCCGGTGACGCCGTGGACGATCGAGATGTTTCCGGCCAGGAGGTTCGAAAGCTGCGCGAGAAACAGCGTCGGCCGCAGATTGTTGGACAATTGCTCGTTGAGATAGGCGCCGCGATCGTTTGCGGCGCGGATGCCCGTCAGGATCGCTTCGTCGACGGCGATGTCGCGCTCGCCGCCGCCGGCCGCGACGATCATATGCATTTTCGACAGGATCGCTGCGTCCCCGAGGACGCCGCCGTCCTGCAGCGCAAGGCCGGCCGCATAGACGCCGAGGCGCTGCCAGGGCTCCATCTGGCGCTGGTCGCTCTTTTTCGGGATGAACTTGCCATAGTCGAGGGGCGCCAGGGGATGGATCGGAAAGGGCGCGACGGCGTCGCGATCGTAAAGGGGCGCCGCGCCCTCGCTCAGTCGCGCGTAATTGGCGCCCGCGCCCTCGGCCAGCGAGGAAACGAGTCCGATGCCGGTGATCACGACTTCATGCACGGATGGCGCGCTCACGGACTCGTCTGCATCCCAAGGCGGACGGCTTGCCGGCGCATCATGGCGGAAAATTCCGGGGATGGAAACGGCAGGATGCGAAACATCAGTTCGCAATCGCACACGCGTTTGCCCTCGGATGCGATATGCGCCTTCGTCACGACGAAGCCCGACCCCTCATGTTCGAGAACCGCGGTCACCTCGATCGGCGCGCCCGGCGGCACGAACGACCGTATCTTGGCGTCCCGCACGCCAGCCAGGAACGGCATTTTCTCGAACCGGTTCAAGCCGAGCGCAAGAAATCCGGACGCTTGCGCCATGGTCTCGATCAGCAGCACGCCGGGCACCAGGGGGTGGCCGGGAAAATGGCCCTCGAACACCGGACTGTCCCGAGGAATTGTCGACTCGCAGCGAATCTCATGGCCCGCGTCGTCGTAGGCCACGACGCGGTCGATCATTTCGAAGTATTCAAGCCGCATCGCGCCCCCGCATCCTCGAATCCTTCGGCGCGGGGCGCCGGGTCGCGGGCCTCAACCCGCCGCCTTGTTGGCTTCGGCCAGCGTGTCGATCGCCCGGACGAGGTTGCCGAGCACGAAATAGTCTTCGATCTTGGCCTTGCCTTCGTTGATTTCCTCGGTCCAACGCTCGACAGGCAGCTTGATTTTGAACTTGTGGTCGATCGCGAACGTCACGTCCAAAAAGTCGAGGCTGTCGATGTTGAGATCATTGATGACGTTGCTTTCCGGCTTGATCTTGTCGCGTTCGATGTTGCAGGTTTCCGCGATGATGTCAGCGACCGCATCGAAGGTCGACATGTCGTGCTCCCGGCCGCCGTCGCAGCCTTGCCGTTGACGGGCGTTCGCCCCGGATTCTCCAGTCTGCGTTTATCCGCTCGAGCCGAATGTAGCAAGCCCGCGCCCAGGGCCGCCGCGGATCCCCTAGGGTTGCCGGGCTCGCGTCGCGATCGCGAGAATCTCGGCGGCGGCGCGCCGCGAGGCGCCGGACGGTCCAAGCTTTGCACGCAGGTCTCTGGAGACGCTCTCGGCCTCCGCCAGCCCCGCCGGGTTGGCCAGAAGCGCCTCCGTTTCATCGGCGAGCCGCTCGCCGGTGAGGTCGTTCTGGATAAGCTCCTTGGCAATCTGCCGGCCGGCGACCAGGTTGGCGAGGCCGATCCAAGGAACTTTGATCACCCAACGTCCGAGGGCGGAGTTCAGCGCCGAAGTGCGATAGACGATCGTCATCGGCCGGCCGACCACCGCCGTCTGGAGCGTTGCGGTCCCCGAGGCCACGATCAGCGCGTCGCTGGCCGCGATCACCTCGGCGGCGCGATCCGAGATCGTCGTCACCGGCACGCCCGACTGCGAGACAAAACGCTCGATCAAATCAAGCGGCGCCGCCGCCGCGCGCGCCAGAACGAAGCGTCGCGGCGCGTCGCGAGCCGTTCCGGATCCCGCGAGGCGCCGGGCCGCCTCCAGCATGATCGGCAGCAGGCGCTGGATTTCGCTCTTGCGGCTGCCCGGCAGCAGGCCGATCACCGTCGCCTTCGGCTCGAGGCCGAATTCGGCCCGCAGCGCCGCGACGTCGTACGAGGCTTGCAATTGATCCATGATCGGGTTGCCGACGAACAGGCAATCGACGCCGGCTTTCCTGAAATAGGCTTCCTCGAACGGGAGAATGGCGAGCAATCGGTCGACATATTGGCGCAGTCGCGCTACCCGGCGCTCGTTCCACGCCCATATCTGCGGGGCGATGTAGTAGACGACGCGATGGCCGGCGCGCTTGGCGACCCGGGCGAGGCGGAGATTGAGGCCGGGGTTGTCGATCAGAACGACGGCGTCATAGGGCGTCGTCGCCAGGTGACGCGACAGCTTGGCGAAGACGGCGAAAACGCGACCCAACTCGGACAAGGTCGGCAAACCGATGATGTCAAGCCTTTCGATGCCCGACAGCAGGCGGACGCCCGCCGCCTGCATTTTCGCCCCTCCGAGCCCGTCAAGTTCGATGCCGGGAGACAGTTGCGCCAGCGACTTGGCGAGATTGGCGCCGTGCAGATCGCCGGAGGCCTCGCCGGCAAGGATCAGAAGGCGAGGCATGCGCTGGCCATGGCGGTCTCTTCATCGCGGCGTCGGGCCTCTCCTTGCCAGATCGGGCCTCGACCGACAAGGCGGACCCCCTGCCCGGCGGCGAGGCGATGCAACCCGGGGCGGCTCGGCATGAGGATCGCCGTCGGCATCGTGTCGCTTTCCGATCGCGGCGGTCTGCAGCGCGACTGCCTTGCGCTCGTCGAGGCTCTGCGGGCGCGGGGACACGACGTCGAGATCTTCGCGGCGCGCGGCGCGGCGCCGCGGACGTTTTCGTCAAAGGTTCACATTCTGCCGACCCGGAGCCTGACCAATCACGGCCGCGACCGCGCCTTCGCGCGCGCCTTGCAGCGCGCCGTCCGGTCCGGCTTCGACATCGTCGTCGGCTTCAACAAGCTGCCGGGGCTCGATGTCTATTACTGCGCCGATCCCAGCGTTCGCGCCAAGCCGACGCCGTTGTGGCGACGCCTTTCGCCCCGCCATCGCGCCCGGCTCGCCTTGGAGCGCGCCTGCTTCGATCCGTCGTCGGCGACGTCGGCGCTGATGCTGTCTCCCGACGCGCTGGCGTCCTATCGCGAAACCTGGCGAACCCCCGAGGCGCGCATGTTTGTGTTGCCGCCTCGGATCGGGCGCGATCGCGTCAGATCGCGCCCGATGGATCGCGGCGAGCGTCGCGAGGGACGATCGGAGCTGGGGTATGACGAGGGCGACTTCGTCTGGCTCTGGGCGGCCGCGCAACCGGGCACGAAAGGTCTCGACCGGGCGCTCGAGGCCCTCGCGCGGCGCCCGCCGGCGCGTCTTCTTGTCGTCGGGCTCTCTCCCGATGACCGCAAGGCCCGGCCGTACCGTCGCCTCGCCGAGCGCTTGCGCATCGCCAAACGGGTCCAGTGGCTTGGTCATCGCGACGACATTCCGGAGCTCATGGCCATGGCCGACATCCTCGTCCATCCGGCGCGGCTCGACGTGACCGGGCAGGTCATCCTCGAGGCGATCGCCAACGGCCTCCCTGTCGTGGCGAGCGCGGTCTGCGGTTTCGCGCCCCACGTTCAGGCGGCCGGCGCCGGGGCGGTCATCGCCGAGCCCTTCGACGCGCGCGGGCTCGACGGCGCCCTGAGGCTGGCCGCCGATCCCCTCGTGCGCGACGCCTGGAGCGCGGCTGGGCTCGCCTATTGCCGCCGTCACGACTTCGCTCGCGGGCTGGAAGCCGCCGCCGAGATCGTCGAACGAATCGGTCGGGCGAAGCACCCGCCTTCATGACCGCTCAGGCGACGCCGGCAACCGTGCCGAGCCGGCCCCGAAACTTGCAAATCAACGAGCGGATGGCGCGATCGATCGATCCGAGACACGAAGCGGTCCGCGTGCTCCATCGGCCGTCGGCTGCGGCGCGCCTCGGCGCCGGCCGCCGACGGACCGGCGTCAGTGAGGCGTACGGCGCGGGCTTGCCAGGAGCGTCAAACGGTCGCAGGCTGGAACTTGACCTGCGGCAATCTGGCGAATGTCGGGCAGCATGAAGACTTCGCGTCCCCGGATATCCAGATCGCACGTTGCGGCGCGTCGCTCTGCATGCAGGGATCGGCATGTCGACCGCTGACGCGAGACGCCCGGCGTTCGCCGGACCATTCGGACGGGTCATCCGTTTTTTCCGAAACTGGTCGACGTCGCAGACGGCCTATCCGCTCGGCTACGTCGCCGCGCTCGATGGATCGCGCGGCCTGATGACGTTGGGCGTGATGCTCGCCCACACGCGCATGGCCCTGTTCGGCGGCGCGATGGTCTATATGGATGTCTTCTTCTGCATGAGCGGCTATCTGATCACGTCGCTGCTGATCGCCGAACACGACAAGCATGGCGCGATCAGCCTCAAGAAATTCTACGTCAGACGCTTGCGCCGCCTTTATCCGGCGTTGACCGCCATGCTCGCCGCGCTGCTCGTCTTCAGCGCGCTGCTGTCGCCTGAATTTCGCCTGCGCGCGACGGAGGCCGCCGTCAGTTTTGCCTATCTGTCCGACTATTGGCGCGCTTTTGGCGGCGTCGGCGTTCACTACACCGCCCATACCTGGTCGCTCGCGGTCGAAGAACAGTTCTATATCCTCTGGCCTGCGGCGTTTATCTTGCTGATTCGGCGTCACGGCATTTCCTGGGCGGCCGTCGCGATTGTGTTCGCCGCCGCCGTCGGTTTTGCGCTATGGCGGATTTGGCTGACCTACGAAGGCGCTTCGATCGCCCGGCTCTACAACAGCTTCGACACGCGGGCGGATGCGCTCCTCGCCGGATGCGGATTGGCGCTGCTTTTGCGCCTTGTCGATCTGGAGGCCCACCCGCGCCTGTCGTCGATTTGCGCCAACAGTCTTTTGCCGCTTGCTGCGTTTATGGTCGCGCTGGGCTTTAGCGCCGATGCGAACTGGCATTCATATTACTATTTCTCGCCCCTGCTCGGCGCGATTCCGGCGCTGGTTGGCATTACGGGACTGTTGCAACATCGACGAACGCTCATGCACGCCGTTTATGAGCAGCCCGTCGCCGTGTTTTGTGGCCGCATCTGCTATGGGCTGTACATTTGGCACTACCCGGTGTTTGTCGTCGTCGCCGACAATATCCAGCCGGCATATCGGTATATCAGCGTGTTCCTGATCGGTTGGCCGGTGACGTTTGCGCTCGCAACCGCATCGTACGTTCTGATCGAACGCCGATTTATGCGCACCCGACCGCTGTGACCTGCGCCCGGCATGCCGGGGCGTCGCGGCTGCGGCAAGACAAGCGCGTCGCGGATTGTGACGTTTGCGCGGATCGGTCGGCCATCCGACAAGCCCGCGCGCATCTTCGGCTATTCGCCGCCGATCTTGCCGGAAATTGACGTTGGCTGGCGGCGGCGACGTTGACGTCGTGAACAAGATAGCGGGCGCGCCGCGAGAATGAGCCGTCACCTTCGTGCTGATAACGCTCCAGCCGATTGAAATGGCGCGCGCCTGGCTTTGGCGGCGCCTCCGGCGCGGGTTTGGGCTTGAACCGATTGGCCCTTTGGCGGAATGTCCGCGCGGCGATCCCGTCGCCCCTCGCCTTCCGACCCCAAGTTCGAGCCGACGCGATGGATGATACGACGACCCTCATGCGCCGCGATCGCCGCCAGCCGGCCGAGCGGCTCGCCGAATTCGTCGCCGAATCGGTCGAGGCGGCGCGCGCGGTGGGGGAACCTTTCTTCCATCTCGAGTTCGACCGGGTGTTTCCCGGCGACGTTTACGCGCAGATTCTGGCGCTGATGCCGCAGGCGTCCGCCTACCGCCCGATGCATGGCCGCAGCAAGGCCCGCGACGGCGCGCCGACGCGAGTGAAGATTGACCTGTTTCCGGAATATATCCGCCATCTCGCGCCGGAGAAGCGCGCGCTGTGGGACGCGGTCGGGGGCGCGTTGCGTTCGGAGGCGGTCAAGCGGGCTTTCGTCCGCCGCCTGGCGCCGGGGCTGTCGAAGCGGTTCGGCGCCGAATTCGCCGAGGTCGGCATGTACCCGATTCCGATCCTCACCCGCGACATTCCGGGATATCTGATCCCCCCGCACACCGACACGCAGTGGAAGGGCGTCACCGTCCAGCTCTATCTGCCGAAGGACGAGGCGAACGTCGATTTGGGCACCGTCTTTCATGAGAAGCTGGCCGACGGCTCGATGCCCAAGCGGGCGCAAATGCGCTTTGCGCCCAACACCGGCTACGCGTTCGCGGTCGGCGACGACACTTGGCATTCGGCCGATCGGGTGCGCGAGGGCGTCACGTCCCGCGATTCGATCCTGCTGACCTATTTCGTCGACCAAGGGCCGCTGCGGATTTTGCGCAACCGCGCCAAGCGGCTGGGCAATTTCGCGCTCAACGAAATCCGCCGCGGCGGCTCCGCGCCGGTTTGAGGCGCTGGCCAGGGAGACTTTCCCGCGCCGGCGCTCTTTAGGCGCCGGGCTCGGGCGTGAGGATGAATTCGTGATCGATTTGGGTTCGCTGGAGGCGCGCATAGGCGCCGCCCCTGGCCATCAGGTCCTCGTGACGGCCGCTTTCGCACGCTTGCCCGTCCTCGATCACGCAAATCTTGTCGGCGTTGACGATGGTGCTGAGCCGATGGGCGATGACCAGCGTCGTGCGCCCCGCGCTCAGCCGCTTCAGCGCGTCCTGCACGATGCGCTCGGATTCCGAATCGAGCGCCGAGGTCGCCTCGTCGAGCAGGAGGATCGGGGCGTTTTTCAGGAACGCGCGCGCGATGGCGATGCGCTGGCGCTGGCCGCCGGAAAGCTGAACGCCCTGCTCGCCGCAAGGGCTGTCATAGCCCCCCTCGAATCCGACGATGAATTCGTGCGCGTGGGCGGCCTTGGCGGCGGCGACGATCTCCTCGCGGTCGGCGCCGGGCCGGCCCATGGCGATATTGTCGCTGACCGAGCCTTTGAACAGGAACGTCTCCTGCCCGACATAAGCCACGTGTCGGCGCAGCGAGGCGCGCGAGGCCTTGCCGATTTCCTGCCCGTCGATGAAAATCCAGCAAATTCGGCT
>CAVWKL010000107.1:0-3606 GCA_963755075.1 uncultured Alphaproteobacteria bacterium | reverse complement strand
CCCATGAACGCTGCAACCTTCCCCTGCCACAAACCTGGCGAATTGACAAACAGATGATGTCCGTTCGAGCCGGACGGACCGGTGAATACCAGCGTCGCGTCTCCGCCCCGGCCATTGTAGGCTTGACCCCATTCTTTCGGCGCATCCGGCCCCCAGTAAAGATCGTTCTGCGCGTAGAACCAAAGTCCCGGAAGTCGGGTCGATGCGCCGTATGATCCATAGAGTTCGGTCAGCATCTCCGGACGGCAACTCTTGCCGGGAGACCCCTCGGGATCGCCACCGGTCCCGCCGGCAAAATTAACGTAGCCGACGACGCCTGGCGGGTTCTGAGCGGCGGCGGCAACCGTTCCCAAACCGCCGACCGACTGCCCCACGAGCAGTATCCTGTCCGGCTTCGCCCAGGATTGTTGACGGACCCAAGTGACGGTCGCCACGATGGCGCGCGCCGCTTCATTGGCCGTGCGGCTGAAGTCCGGTCCGCGCGAGCAGGAGCCATGATCTTCCGCATCGTATCCGCCCATAGATCCGTAGCCCGGCCGGATCGGCGCGACGACGGCGATACCCTTCCGTGTCCAATAGGCAGCCAGATTGGGCCCAAGCCCGTGCTGCATGTTAGCCCGCCCTCCCGAGCTGCCGGCGCGGCCATGCGAAAAAATCACGACAGGAAACGGCCCGCTGCCCTTAGGCAGAAAAAACGTCCGTCTCCATGGTTCCGTTGGGCGACGGCACCTGTGCCGTCTCTGCGGAAGCCACGGCTATCAGCATGAATAACGACGCAATCATCGTCAACGCTGAGCCTATAAGATTGCGAATTGAGATCATTTGCGCACTCTTGCTGTTGATTTCCGTCGAGACCCGACCCACACTTTCCAACAAGAACCGGTCCTGGTCTATGGTTGCCGATTCCGACGGAGTCGGCCACGCATTCCAATAGGATGCCGGGTTCCGGCGAGACTGCGCTTAACTCGCTCTTTCCGCCTCCCCCCGCGCTTTCGGCTTCGGTCCGCGCCGCATCGGGCGCAGGCGGCGCCGGGTGGCGGCCTCCAGGGCGGCGAGGACAGCGGCGTCGGCGAGCGGGCGCGCCCGACCGCCTCGGCTTGCCGCAGCGGCCCCTGCAGCGCCTCGAGCGCGGCGTCGTCGAGACGATCGGCGAAGCGGGGAAAGCGATCGCGCACGGGGGTGAGAACGGCGCGGGCCGGACGGGCCATGGCCGACGCGTTGGCGCGGCGGGCGTCAATCGGCAGTCCAACGCGCCATCACCGCAACTCCCGCTCCGGCGCGTCGATGGGTTGTTGCATGACGACGTCGAGCGCGGTCAGGTAGCCGAACACCACGGTAAAAAAGTCGACCGTCAACCCCGTGATGTAGACAGCGGCGCTGTATGGCAGGCTTGCCAAAATGTAGCCGAGCATCGTCAGGCTCGCAACGGAGCCGAGAACAACGAGAACCGCGAAGATTGCCGGCGGCGGTCCTTTGCCGACCACCTTGCGGCGTCGCTGCGGATAGGTGACCTGAAGCGACAGCATCGGCAGCGCGAAAAGCACCGCGGAGCCTCGCCAAATCCACTTGTCCTCAACGTCGTAGAGCGCCAAGAGCGCCGGCAGCAGCGCGCCCGCCGTCAAGACGAAAATATACGTCATGACCGTTCTTGCAAGGTATCGGTCAAGCAGCGACAACTTCGCGCCGGCGGCCGGTCGGAGGGCCAGCAAAAGCGCCGAGAAGCCTGCGAACGTGATCATCAGGCCGGCCAACGTGTACAAAAGGGCGCCTCTTTGAGTTCCATGTTTTGCTCCACCCAAGAACCAAGGCCGTTTTGACGCGTCCTTATTCTTGCGACAAGCCCACCTGAGGGCCATCGTTCGACAGAAATCTCGCGTGCTATCCGCGGCTTTGACGAAGCGCCGCTCGAACCCTCGTTGAAAGCGCATGCAGCGCCAGTGTCGGCGCGCTTGCCGGGATGCGCGCACGCCCGGCTCGGCGGCGAGGGTCTTGGCCTGCCGCTCGATGGCTTGCCAAGGCTCCTGATCGAGTTGGTCGCTCAGGGGCTCGATCGGCGCGGGGTCGCAGACGCGGGGCGTGCGGCGGCGCGCGCTTGGGAGGCGGACGCCTTTGCAGCCTTGCCCACAGCGTTGATTTGCAGTCCGACAAAGACGAGGGAGGGGCCAATTGCGGCCGCCGAAGCGAGTTGGGCGATCGGGGCCGCAAGCGGGAGCGACAGGGTCGCCCTCAATGAGTGGGGTTCCCTGACGGAGCGGACGCCTCGAGCGGGGAGGGGAGCGGCGCGCCGGAACGATGGGGGAAATCGCCCCGGCGCGCCCGGCGTCAGGCCGCAGCGGCCTCTTCGATGATGTCGGCGACCAGCCCGGGCTTCGACACGTAGACCGCGTGACTGGCGGGCGCCTCCCGCACCGAGGCGCCGGCCCGTTTCGCCATCATCCGCTGCGCCGGCGGCGGAATCATCCCATCCTCGGTGGCCACCAGGTAGAAGCTCGGCTTGGTCTTCCAGGCCGGCTTGGCGACCGCGCCCTCCAGGGACGCGACGCCCCAAGGCAGCTGCGACTTGGCCATGAACGCGGCCTTGTCAGGCTCGACGTCCGCCGCAAAGGCGGCGACGAACTTCGACGGGTCGAGGAACAGGAACCCGTTCTGGGGCGGCAGGATCGGCGGCGGCGTCGCGCCCGGCGGCGGATTGGCGATCAGGGAGGCGACCGACTCGCCCGCATCCGCCGCGAACGCCGTGACGTAGACGAGGCGCTTCACCTTCGGGTGGTTGCCCGCCTCGGAGATCACCACCCCGCCGTAGGAGTGGCCCACCAGGACGACGTCGCCGTCTTGCTGGTCGAGGATCTGTTTGGTCGCGGCCAGATCCGCCTCCAGCGTCGTGGTGGGAATCTGCGCCACCGAGACGTTGTAGCCCCGGCGGGTCAGCCGGTGGAAAACGCTCTCCCAGCCGGCGCCGTCGACGAACGATCCGTGCACCAGGACCACGTTCTTGATCGTGCTCATGCGTCTGTCTCCCATGGGTTCGAGGAACTCGGGCTACTGGCCCGACGCCTTTGCCGCCTGTTCGATCAAACGCGCCACGTCATCCGGCTTGGAAAGGTAGACCGCGTGGCTGGCGGGAACCTCGATCGTCGCGCTGCCGGCCCGCTTGGCCATGGTGCGCTCGAGATCGGGATTGATGTTGTGGTCGAGGGTGGCGACCAGCGCCCAGCTCTTCTTCTGGCGCCAGGCGGCCGCCGTCACCGGCGCGCCGCCGGCGGCCTTGGCCAACATCGCCTGGGAATGGGCCATGAAGTTCGCCTGGACCGGCGGGACGTCGGCGGCGAAATCGGCGGGAAAGGCGGCCGGGTCAAGGTACAGGAAATCGTCCTTGGTGGCGCGGATGTCGTTGTTGGCGGCGGGGGCCGTCGAGAGCAGGGCCAATGCGCTCTCGCCCTGGTCGGGGATGAAAGCGGCGATGTAGACGAGGCCGACGACATTTGGCGCATTGCCCGCTTCGGTGACGACCACCCCGCCATAGCTGTGGCCGACGAGAAGGGTCGGGCCCTGTTGCAGATCCAGCACGCGTTTGGTCGCCGCGACGTCGTCGGCAAGCGATGTCAG
>CAVWKL010000106.1:0-16409 GCA_963755075.1 uncultured Alphaproteobacteria bacterium | reverse complement strand
CTTTTTTTTTCCTGCAACGCCTGACAGCATCGTATTGCTAATTAACCTTTATTAAAGACATTCGTCGCGAAACGACGCGCTTCACCGTAAGGTGCGCGCCATGTTTCCCGTATTCGAACACTCGCTTGAAGAACTCAACGCCGCGGACGCGCGTCGCGCGGCGCTCGCCTACGTCAGCGAGGCGTTCGCCGAAGCGGTTCTCGACGGCATCGACGTCGACGCTTTCGCCGAAGCCGCGCTGTGCGCCGCGTTTCGCGAATTGGTGGCCAATTACGGCGAGGACCGGGTCGCGACGATCGCCGACGGACTGTCCGAGCGCATCCGCCGCGGCGAATTCTCGCTGCGCCGAAGGCAATAGCGCGCGCCCCGCGCCGGCCATTGACCCCCGGGCGTCGCCGACCCACCATCCCAAGCGAATTCGCCTTCCCGCGCCCCCGAGACGCCATCATGTCCCTGTCCGCCTTCGACCGCCGCCTCACGCCCGCGCGCCCTGACCTTGCCGCCGCTCACCTGCGCGGCGAGGTCGAGGCGGCGCGGTTCGTCGAAGGGCGTAAGCGGCGCGTCGTCAGCGCCAGCGCGCCGCTGCGCCGCGCGCCGGACGCTCAAGCGCCCCTGGAAAGCGAAGCCTTGCACGGCGAAATCGTCGTCGTCTACGAGGAGAGCGGCGATTGGGCCTGGGCGCAATTGGCGCGCGACTCCTATGTCGGCTACGTGCCCGCGGCCGCCCTCGCCGCCCCGGTCGAGCCGACGCACCGCGTCGCCGCGCTGCGCACCCACGCCTATCCCGCCGCAAACGTCAAACGACCGCCGCTCTTCGCCCTGTCGCTCGGCGCGCTCGTGCGCGTCGAACGGTTTGACGGCGACTTCGCGGTGACCCCGGACGGGTTGCACGTCTATGTCAGCCATCTCGCGCCGATCGACAGTTTCGAGCCTGACTTCGTCTCCGTCGCCGAGCGCTTCGCCGAAACGCCCTATCTCTGGGGCGGGCGCACCTCGGAAGGGATCGACTGCTCCGGCCTGGCGCAGAGCGCGCTCGGCGCCGCCGGGATTTGCGCGCCGCGCGACAGCGACATGATGGAGGCGGCGCTCGGCGCGCCCTTGCCGGTCGTCGACGGGCTCCGACATCTGCGGCGCGGCGATTTGATCTTCTGGAAGGGCCACGTCGGCCTCATGCGCGACGCCGCGACGCTGCTGCACGCCAACGGCTGGCACATGAAGGTGGTCAGCGAGCCTTTGAGGCAGGCGCGCGCCCGCATCGCGGAGACAGCCGGCGGCGCGATCACCTCGGTGCGCAGGATCGCCAGCGCCGCCTGACAGCCTCAGCCTTCGCGATGCGCGAAGGCGCGCGGGATCGCGGTTATTTCTTGGCCGCGATGCCGAGGCCGGCGAAGCGAGTGTTGAAGCGCGACAGCCGGCCGCCGCGATCGAGCAGCTGTTGCGAGCCGCCGGTCCATGCGGGATGGGTGTTGGGATCGATGTCGAGGTTCAGCGTCGCCCCGTCTTCGCCGTAGGTCGACCGGGTGAAGAATTCCTCGCCGTTGGTCATGACGACCTTGATCATGTGATAGTTCGGGTGAATGTCGGCCTTCATCGTCCGGTCCTCGGCAAACAAAACGAGAGCCGTCCGGCGCGCCGGCTGCTCTTGCGGTTGGCGGTTCTATAAGGCGCCGGACCGTGCGACACAAGCGCCCGCGCCGCGCCCGAGGCCTTGATTTTCGCCGCAATGTTATGAGCTAAGCCACGCCCGTCCGCGATCAGGAGCCTGCGGCCCGATGACCTTGTCCCCCGCCGCGGCGCCCAAGCCCGGCCGCGTTTCGCTCGCCGCCCTGCGGCCGCTGCTGCCTTACGCGCTCATCCATCGCAGCCGAATCCTCGCCGCCCTGGCGGCGCTCATCGTCGCTTCCGCCGCGACGCTGGTGGTGCCGGTCGCGGTTCGGCTGATGATCGATCGCGGCTTTTCCGACGTCGATTCCGGCCTCATCCATCTCTATTTCGGCGCGCTGATCGGCGTCGTCGCGATTCTGGCGCTCGCCTCGGGCTCGCGCTACTATCTCGTGATGACGCTCGGCGAGCGCGTCGTCGCCGATTTGCGCGGCGATCTCTTCACCCATTTGACCCGACTCGACCCGAGCTTCTTCGACGCGGAGCGGACTGGCGAAATCGTCTCGCGGCTGACCGCCGACACGACGCAGTTGAAAGCGACGTTCGGCTCGTCGGCCTCGATCGCGCTGCGCAACTTCCTCATGGTCTTCGGCGCAACCGCCTTGATGGCGGCCACTTCGCTGAAGCTGTCGGCTTACGTGCTGGTCGCAATTCCCGTCATCGTGCTGCCGCTCTATGCGGCCGGGCGGGCGGTCCGAGCGCGCTCGCGCCTCGCCCAGGATCGGCTCGCCGACGCGACCGCCTTCGCCAGCGAGAGCCTGACGGCGGTGCGGGTGATGCAGGCCTTCGTCGCGGAGACCTTCACCGCCGCGCGCTATCGCGCCGCCGCCAACGACGCCTATGAGGCGGCGCGCGCGATGACCCAATCGCGCGCCATCGTGACGGTGGCGGCGTTGTTCCTGGCGTTCTCGAGCGTCGTGCTGGTGCTCTGGCTCGGCGCCGAGGAGGTGATCGCGCGCCGCATGAGCGCCGGCGCGCTGTCGCAATTCCTGCTGTTTGCGGTGTTGGGCGCCAGCGCCTTGGGCCAGCTCTCGGAAGTCTGGAGCGAGGTTTCCCAGGCGGCGGGCGCGGCGGCCCGCATCGGCGAAATTCTCGCCGTCGCGCCGCGCATCGTCGCGCCGCGCAATCCTTTGGCCTTGCCGTCGCCGGCGCGCGGCGAGCTCGCCTTTCACCGCGTCGGCTTCGCCTATCCCGGACGATCCGACGAGGCCGTGCTCTACGATCTGACTTTCCGGGTCTCGCCGGGCGAGGTCGTCGCCATCGTCGGGCCGTCGGGCGCGGGCAAGTCGACGCTGTTTCAATTGATCGAGCGCTTCTATGATCCGACGCGCGGCGCGATCACGCTCGACGGGGTCGACATCGCCAAGGTCGATCCCAAGGCGCTGCGCGCCGAGATCGCCCTGGTTCCGCAGGACGCCTTCATCTTCGGCGCCAGCGTCGCCGACAACATCGCCTACGGCGCGACGGGCGCGACGCGCGCCGCGATCGTCGAAGCCGCCAAGCGCGCCGCGGCGGACGGCTTCGTCGCCGCCCTGCCTCGGGGCTACGACACCGAGCTCGGCGAGCGCGGCGTCACCTTGTCGGGCGGCGAACGCCAGCGCCTGGCGATCGCGCGCGCGATCCTGAAGAACGCGCCGGTGCTGTTGCTGGACGAGGCGACCTCGGCGCTGGACGCGGAAAACGAGACGCTGGTGCAAAGCGCCCTCGAGGCGCTGATGAAAGGGCGCACGACGCTCGTCATCGCCCATCGTCTGGCGACGATCGTCAACGCCGACCGCATTCTGGTGATGGACGGGGGCGCCATCGTCGAAGAGGGCACGCACGGAAGCCTCTTGGCCGCCGGCGGCCTCTACGCCAGGCTCGCGCGGCTGCAGTTCGAAGTCGGCGCCGCGGCGCTGGCGGGCGAGGCCGCGGCGGCGGAGTGACGCCGACGGCCGAAACGCCGACCGCCGTCATCGCCGAGCCTCACTCCAGCCATTTTGCGCGGATCGCCGAGAGGGCGCCGTTGGCGAGACCGATGTGCAGCCATTGGTCGACGAATGCCTTCAGCGCTTCGTCGCGCGGCATCAGATACGCCTTTTCGCTGAAATCGAACGGCGCGTCGGGATGGATCGCGCAGAGGACGCCGGCGTGCAGCTTTTGCTGATAGAGCGTCTCGGTCGCGTCGGTGATCATCACGTCGGCGTCGCCTTTTTCGAGATGATCGAAAATCGACAGATTGTCGCTCCACACCGCGATCCGCGCCATTTTCAGGTTGGCGCGATCGAATTTCTCGTTCGTGCCGCCGGGATTGACGATCACCGTCACATCAGGACGGTCGATCGTCTTCAGCGTCGCAAACTTGTCCTTGTCGGCGCAGCGGGCGATCGGCGTCTTGCCGTCACGCAGATAGGGCGCGGAGAAGTAGGCCTTCTTCTGCCGCTCCAGCGTCACCGAGACGCCGCCCATGGCGACGTCGAAGGCCCCCGAATCGAGATCGTGCATCAGGTCCGCCCAGCGCGTGCCGACGAATTCGACCCGCACGCCGAGCGCCGCGCCCAGCGCTTGCGCGGTGTCGATGTCAAGACCGGAATAGGTTCCGTCGGCGCCGCGGGCGGTGAAGGGCGGATAGTCGCCGGTGGTGCCGACGCGCAGGGCCCCGCGCGCCAGGATGTCGTCGAGCCGCGTCTGCGCCGCCGCCGGCGCGGCGAGAATGCAGAGGAGGGCGACGCGCGCCAGAGCGAAGGGGAATCTCGAGCCCATCGTGTCGAAGCATGCCGCGCGGATTGCGCCAACGCAAGCGGACGTCACGGGCCCGACCGCGGACGCGGCGACGCGCAACGCGGCGCCGACGCGATCAATCCGGCTCCGGCGCCGCGCCGACTTGAAGTCACACGGCTGATCGGCGGAGATTTAAGTTGTCTTTGTCCTCAGTATTCAAGTTGCCGCTGTAAGACCCGCATGGTAATCTTCTTGCGAGTAAGGCTCTAAGCGCTTGAAATGCTGCGGTCCCAGTCGTTTGGGCGGCTTTCGGGAAGGATAGGTTGAGGCTGTCAGCCAGCCAATTGTGAGGAGAGCCCTTATGTTACGCACAGCATGCATGGCCCGAATCGGCTTGGCGCTCGTCGTCGCCGGCCTGACGAGTTTCGCGCTGTCCCAAACGCCGCTCGCTGCGGGGCTAACCCCGTCGGCGCCCCCCGCCGCCACCCCATCGCCGATTCCCGCCGCGGCGACGCCGGCCTCGACGCCAACTCCCGCCGCCACCCCATCGCCGCTTCCCGCCGCGGCGACGCCGGCCTCGACGCCGTCTCCTTCCGCCGCCCCGTCGCCGCTGCCCGCCGCCACGCCCGCGGCGGCGCCGACGCCCACCGTCGCCCCGACGCCGATTCCCGCGGCGACGGCGACCCCGGCGGCTCCGCCGTTGGCGTCGCCGCCTCCCTTGCCGCCGGCGCCGTCTCCGCCGCCGCTGCCCCCCGAACCGGTCTACTATTACAACAACGGCGGCACGCCCGCGGGGCCGCTTAGCCTCGCCGATCTGCAAGCCAAGATCGCCGCCGGCGCGATCGGACCCGCGACCCTTGTCTGGAAGAGCGGGACCGCTGCTTGGGTCGCTGCGAAAGATCTCCCGGACCTGTCGTCGAGCTTCGCGTCCGCCGTGCCGACGCCGACCCCGGCGCCATATCCGACGCCCGCAACCGGCCAACCCGGCGCGACGACGCCTGACATTCGAAGCTTCTTCGTCGGCGCCTGGGAAACCGACGGTCCCGGCCCGGCGGGCACCATCGGGCTCGCCAAAATGGTGCTGGCGCTGGGCCAAACCGGAAGCGTCCAGGGCACTTACAGCGTCAGGCTTGCCGCCGGCGGGGCGATGGTGAGCCTCCCGGTGTCCGGCTCATGGAGCGTTGCGCAGCTTCCCAATAACCTGGTGAACCTGACCCTCAATCTGGTCGTGCGCGGCGAGAACGGACAGCCGCAAGCGGTGAACTCGACGACGACAGTTCAGATCGTCGATCAGAACACCATCCGTGACACGGCCCAGGGAACGGTCTCCAAGCGCGTCAGCGGGTAAGACGCGTCCGCGCGCCGTCGACGGAACTTAGGCGTCGCGCGATCATCGCGATTGGCCCGCGCCAAGCGATGATCGCCGACGCCGGCGGAGCGCTCACCGCTCGGTCAGCTTCAATTCGATGCGCCGGTTGCGGGCCAGCGCCTCCTCGTCGGTTCCGTTGTCGATCGGCTGGAATTCGCCGAAGCCGGCGGCGGCGAGACGAGAGGGCTCGATGCCCTTGGAGATCAGATATTGCACCACGGCGATCGCGCGCGCCGCCGACAATTCCCAGTTGGACTTGAATGGGCCGCCGGTCATCGCCCTGGCGTCGGTGTGGCCGTCGATGCGCAGGATCCAGGGAATGTCGGGCGGAATCTCGCGCTCGAGATCGATGACGGCGCCCGCCAGGCTGTCGAGCGACTGGCGCCCCGCGTCGCTGATGTCCGCCTTGGCGGAATCGAACAACACCGAGGACTGGAACACGAAACGGTCGCCGACGACGCGAATGTCCGGGCGCGCGCCGAGGATCTGGCGCAAGCGGCCGAAGAAGTCCGAGCGATAGCGCGACAATTCCTGCACCTTCTGCGCCAGCGCGACATTGAGACGCTGACCGAGATCGGCGATCTTGACCTGCGCCTCCTTGTCGGAAGCCTGCGAGGCGTCGAGCGCTTCCTGGATCGCCGCCAGTTGCTTGCGCAGCGCCGAAATCTGCTGGTTGAGAATGTCGACCTGGGCCAGCGCGCGCTGGGAAATCTGCAGTTGGGCTTCGAGCGCGTTGGCGGCCGCGCTCGCCTTGTCGCTGGCCGCGTCGGCGGTGGCGCCCCCCTGCGCGGCCTCGTCGAGCAAGCGCCGGCGCTCGCCTTGCGACGCCTCGAGGGTTGCCGAAAGCGTGGCGATCTTCGTCTGGTCTTCGCTCTTTTGCGAGCGCTCCATCGCCAGCAGGCTCGTCAGCTCTTCGATCTGACGGTTGAGCCGGGCGAGCGCCGTGTCCTTGCCGGTCACCTCGCGCGACAGGAAGAATTGCGCGAGCATAAACACCGACAACAGGAAGATGATCACCAGCAACATCGTCGACAGCGCGTCGACGAAGCCGGGCCAATAATTCACACTCTCAAAGCGGCGGCTGCGCGACAGCGCCATCGCTCAAACTCCTTGATCCGGCGCCAAGCGCGCCCGCGGTCGATCGCGCTCAGCGCGTCTCGCGTTCGCTCACCAGCCGGCGCAGGAGCTTGCGGATGTCCTCCTGCTGGGCGGCTTGCGCCTCGACCCAATCGCGAATCTGCTGTTGCTCATGGCGCATGTGCGCCACCAGCGACTGAATGCCTTCGGCCAGGCTCGCCATCGCCGCGGCGCCGTTGCGCGGATCGGGGCCCTCGACGCCGACGATGGCCTTCTCGGTCGCGACGTCGACCAAGGCAGGCGGGCTTGTCTCGACGTGACTGGCGAGAAAATCCTCCAGCTCGGTGTAGAAGCGATTCTGCGCCTGCCCGGCCTGAAGGTCGAGAAAACCGAGGATCAGCGAGCCCGCCAAGCCGAACAGCGACGACGTGAACGAAACGCTCATGCCGGCGATCGGCGCCGAAAGGCCGCTCTTGAGGTCGCTGAACATCGTCGTGGTGTCGGCGCCCGTCTTCATGCTGTCGATGACGCCGCTGATCGAATGGACCGTCTCCAACAGACCCCAGAAGGTGCCGAGCAGCCCGAGAAACACCAGCAGGCCGACGAGGTAGCGATTGAGCTCGCGCCCCTCGTCGAGGCGAGTGCCCACCGAATCGAGAATTGCGCGGGTCGTCGTCGTCGAAAGGCCGCGCGCGCCGGCGCCGGCGTTGAGCATCGTCGCCATCGGCCCGAGCAGGCGCGGCGGGCGTATGCGAGCGGCGCGCCCGGGCGCGACGAGCGAATTGACCCAGTGAATTTCGCGAAAGAGACGAAAGACCTGGCGAAAGGCGAACAGCGATCCGATCGTGAGCACGAAGACGATGAGACCGTTGAGCCCCGGATTGGCCTCGAAGGCGAGCGCGATCTGCTTATAGAGGATCAGCACGACGAAGCCGACCAAAATGAGGAACGCCGCCATGCCGACGAGAAAGATGCGCGGCGAGGTGAGAAGGCGAATGTCCGAATCGGGCGCCATCGAGGAGGTACCGTGGTGAAGGGCGGAGCGTGCGTCGACATCCTAGCAGAATTGAGGCGCGCGACGCCATGTTCGCGCCGCCTCGCGGCAATGAAATCGATCCGGCGGCGGCCGGCGGCCCGAGCCCTCAAGCCGCCGACGCCGACCGGTCAGGCTCCGCCGAAGCCGGCGACGATGTCCTCGACCCGCGCAACCTCGGCGAATTCGTCGGCGAGCGTCGCCAGATGCACCGCATGCGCCGTCGCCGCCGGAATGATCGCGCCCTCGAGGCCGGGCTGATCGAAGGCGGCGCAGGCGTCGGCCGCCACGATCATGCGGTAACCCAAGTTCGCGCCGACCCGCACCGTCGTCGAAACGCATCGGTCGGTCGTCAAGCCGAATGCGACGATCGTCGTCGCTCCCAGTCGACGCAGGCGCAAATCGAGGTCGGTCCCGATGAACGCGGCGTTGACGCTCTTGGCCACGAGGGCCTCGCCCGGCTGCGGCGAAAAACCGTCGCGCCACGCATGGCCCGGCAGGCCCGGCGCGAACGCCGACCCGGGCTCGACCGAATCATGGCGAACGTGGACGACGGTCCGGCCGCTCGCGCGCCAGGCCTCAAGCAGCCGCAGCGCGGGCGCGTCAAGTCGCGAACTCAGCGCCGGACTCCCCGGCGCGCCGAAGCCTTGTTGCATATCGATCGGCAGCAGGACGGCGTCGGCGGCAATGCGCGTTCTCAATCCCGCCACGACGGTCAGGCCACTTTCTGCTTCGGCTTCAGCCACCCGCGATTGGCGAGAACCTCGGCGATCTGCACGGCGTTGAGCGCGGCGCCCTTGCGCAGATTGTCCGAGACGCACCATAGGGCGAGACCGTTGTCGACCGTCGGATCCTCGCGGATGCGCGAGATGTAGGTCGCATCCTCGCCAGCCGATTCGTGCGGCGTGACGTACCCGCCGGGCTCGCGCCGATCGATGACCAGGCATCCCGGCGCTTTGCGCAGGATCTCACGGGCTTCATCGGCGCTGATCGGGTTCTCAAACTCGATGTTGACGGCCTCGGAATGGCCGATGAACACCGGCACGCGCACGCATGTGGCGATCAGCTTGATCTTGGGATCGAGGATCTTCTTGGTCTCGACCACCATCTTCCACTCTTCCTTGGTCGCGCCGTCGTCCATGAAGACGTCGATTTGCGGGATGACGTTGAAGGCGATGCGCTTGGGAAACTTCTTGGGCTCGACCGGATCCGACACGAACACCGCGCGGGTCTGGGTGAAAAGCTCGTCCATCGCCTCCTTGCCGGCGCCCGACACCGATTGATAGGTCGCCACGACGACACGGCGGATGCGCGCCTTGTCGTGCAGCGGCTTCAGCGTCACGACCAGTTGCGCGGTCGAGCAGTTCGGGTTGGCGATGATGTTCTTGGCGCGAAAATTCTTCGCCGCCTCGGCGTTCACTTCCGGCACGACGAGCGGCACCGCCGGGTCCATGCGCCAGGTGGAGGAATTGTCGATGACGACGCAGTCCTGCGCGCCGATGCGCGGCGACCACTCCTTCGACACCGCGCCGCCCGCCGACATCAGGCAAATGTCGGTCGAGGAAAAGTCGTAGTGCTCGAGCGCCTTGCACTTGAGCACGCGATCGCCGAAAGACACTTCCCTGCCGATCGAGCGCGACGACGCCAAGGCGACGACCTCGGAAACGGGAAAGCGTCGTTCGGCGAGAATGGCAAGCATTTCGCGGCCCACATTGCCGGTGGCGCCGGCGACCGCGACCCTAAAGCCTTGCATGACAGCTGATCCTTGTGCTGGCGGTTTCCCCCCGCTTCGCCCGTCCGGGCAGGCTCCTCAGCGCCCCGCCGGGGGAGGAGCCGGAGTGGAGGCGCAGCTAGTGCGTCGCGCCGCCTTTGACGGCGGCGAGCGATTTGCTCGTCGTTTTCGACACGCGGCGCGTCATCGCAAGGGTCCGATTATGGCGCCAAAGGCGCCAAACAAAAGCCTGGAAATCACGTCGCAGGGCCGAAGTCAATGCCCGCGCGCGGCCCCAACGGCGCCAAGGGGCCAATGCAACTCCCTCTCGCCCCTCATGATTTTGGTCAGCCTCGCGCCAGTCTTCCTGTTCAATCATAGAAAATCTTGCTCTTGGCGCCGCGCCTTCGCGGGGGATCGACATGACAAAAAGCGCTTCTAATGCTGTGCGACAGCGGCCTGCCTCCGACGAGGCCGGCGCGCTGCTGCAATCCTGGAGCGACCTCGGCATCCAGCCGACTGGCGTCGAGCAATTTCCGTCGGCCGCCAACGCCGATCTGCCGCAAATCGTCGCGCGCCTCGACGGCGGCGAGATCGAGGCGCGAATCGCGGCTTGGCGCGCCGGAAGCCGACCGCTCGACGCCTTGTTCCTGCAGCAGACGGCGCCGGCCGACGCGTTGAGACGCTTCGGCCTGACCCACTGGGCGGCGGGCAATCCGCGCGCCGCCAGCATCGTGCTTGCGACCGCCGCGGCCCTCGCGCCCCATGACATGGCGCTGTGGTTGGACTTGGGTTTCACGTTGCAGGCGGCAGGCGATGCGGCCGAGGCGAAGTCGGTCTTCGAACACGCGCTTGCCTTTGATCCGACGCCGGCGCGCGGTTGGCTCGGCCTTGCTCTGGTCGCCAACCAGCTTTCGGACGGCAAGCGCGCCGAAGCGGCCTTCAAGGCCGCCCTGACGCGCGACCCGAAGCTCGGCGAGGCCGCCTTCGGCCTCGGCCTTCTGTGCTTCGAACAACGGCGCTATGGGGACGCGGCGCGGTACTGGCGCGCCGCCATCGCCATCGGATGCCAAAACGCTCACCTCTATGCGGGCCTCGGACAGGCGCTGTTCTTCACCGGCGACTTCGCCGGCGCCTCTCGCGCCCTTGCGCGGGAGGTGGCGTCGGGCGTCGCGGATGTGACGCTCATCCGGCGATTCGCCCTGACGCGGTTCGTCGAGACCATGATCTCGGCGGACGCCGAGGCGGCGTTCGCCGCCTATCGAGACGCGGCCGGGCCGAGCGTGGAAGAACCGCGCATCGTGGCGCGGACCGCCTTTCAGATTCTGAGCGCCTACGGTCATCGCGACGCGGCGCTGCGGCTCGGGCGAACGCAGGCGGCGTGCATTCAAGACGATCCGATCCAGCGTTATCTCTTCGACGCGCTCGCCGGCGGGAAGTTCGATCGGGCGCCGCGAGACTATCTCATCGCCTACTTCGACGGTTTCGCCGAGAGCTTTGACAAGCAACTCGTCGACGTTCTCGGCTACCACGTGCCGGAAAAGCTCGCTCGGCTCGTCGCCGCAACCGGCAAAGAGCTGCCGCGAGCCGTCGATCTCGGCTGCGGAACCGGTCTTGCGGGGCCGCATTTGAAACCGGGCCGATCGCGGCTCGTCGGCGTCGATCTGTCTCCCCGCATGCTCGCCAAGGCGGCGGAGCGGGGCGTCTACGATTCGCTCGTCGAGGCCGAGATGGTCGCATTTCTCGAAGAGACGCCGGAACGCTTCGATCTCGTTTTCGCGGCCGACACGCTCATATACCTGGGCGAACTCACCGGCTTTCTCCGCGCCGTCGCCGGCGTCACGCCGCCCGGCGGGCTGCTCGCGTTCAATGTCGAAACGACGTGGGAGGCGCCCTATGTGCTGCTGCAATCGGGGCGCTTCGCGCACGCCGTCGCGGCCCTCCAGGCGAATGCCGCGCCGTGGTTCGCCCTGAAAAGGAATCAGCCCGCGGTTCTGCGCGCCGAGGCCAATGCCCGGGTGCGCGGTTCGCTCATTCTTTTCGAAAGGCGCGATACGTAAGGGGCCATTGCGGGCGGAGCGTCATTCACGTCCCGGCCGCCCTCGCCGTCCATTCCGGCCGCGTCAGCGCCATCATCGTCAGATCGCAGCGGCTTCCGTCCGGGGCGCGGTACGCCTGCCGCAGCACCCCGTCGCGCGAGAAACCGAGCTTCTGGTAGACCCTTTGCGCGCGCCCGTTATGCGCGAAGCAATCGAGCCAGAAACGGTGCGCCGCGGTGTGGGTGAAGACCCACGCGACGACGAGGCCGAGAAAGGCGCCGCCCACGCCCCCGTCCGGCCGCGAGACGACGATTCTCTTCAAATAAAGATTGCCGTGCGCGTCCTCGAGATCGCGAAGGATGGCGAACGCCGCCACCGAGCCGTCCGCCGCCTCGCCGATGAAATAAGCGTAGTTCGACGACGTCATCATGGCGCGATGCTCGCCCTCCGACGAACGGCCGACGAGGCGCTCGAAGCCGGGCGTCCGCTCGATCGCCATGATCGCGGCGAGGTCGTCGAGCGAGGCGGGCCGAAGCGTCACAATGGGGACCATCGCCGACCCGCCGCTCCCTGCCATCAGGACGAATACGCCATTGCGCGTCGCCAAGCGATTGTCTATACCGCGCCCCGCCCGCGGTCGCGATGAGGCTTGACGGGGTCCGATGGCGTTGGGCGCTTAGCTCGGCGGTTGCGCCCTTCCCCGAACATTTTGGGGGGTGGGGGTTTTGTTTTCAGTGGATTGCGTGTAGCGAAAGGTTTCAGTGGGCGGCTAGCTCAGTGGTAGAGCACTGTGTTGACATCGCAGGGGTCACAGGTTCAATCCCTGTGCCGCCCACCATTTCCATCGCCGGCCGACGCGGGCCGGCCTTTGTTTTTGGCGGCCGCGCCGAGCTGCGCGAGCGCATAGGAGCCGAAGACGCCGGCCAGCGCCAACGCCATGCCGAACCAAGTCGCGGCATAGGACAAGTGATTGTTCGGGAAGGCGACGATGGTTTCGCCGCCTTCGGGCAAGGCGGTCGGATCGGGGCTCGCGTCGGCGTCGATCGAGAACGGCGCGGCGCGCGCCATGCCCGTCGCCCGCGCGATCGCCTCGACGTCGCGGGTGAACCATTGGCCGCGCGCCGGATCGTCGGCCGGCGTGAACCAGGTCCGCTCTTCGCTGGCGCGCATGAGCCCGGTGACCAGCGTTGCGCCTGAGCCAAGCCCGCTCGCCGCCTGGTCCTTGCGGTCCTCCGGCACGAAGCCGCGATTGACGAGAACGGACGCGCCGCTCGGCAGCCTCAGCGGCGTCATCACGAGATAGCCCGGGCCGCCGTAGCGCCCGCGCGGACTCGACAGGGCGCGAAACACCAACGCCTGCCGGCCCGCCTCGTAGACGCCGGCGACCCGCACGTGGCGATATTCGTAATCGGCGGGCTTGAGTTTCGCCCAGTCGGCCTCATCAGGCAGTTCCGCCGGCGACGCATGAACCCGCGAACTCGACCGCAGCAATCAGCGCTTCCTTCCAGGCGAGGCGCTGCAACTGCCAGACGCCGAGGCCAACCAGAATCGCGACGCCGACGAGGCTCGCCAACGCCGGCGCGATCAGCGATCGAACGCCCCTGTTCATCGGTCGTCGAGCCGCCCCGGCGCCGCCTTGTGGCGATATTGCGAGGCGATCAGAAACCCCTTGAGGGGCCGCAGCATGCCGAGGCAGACCACGAGGGTCAGCGGCAGGAAGACGACGGCGTGGACCCAAAGCGGCGGCTCGTAGGCGATTTCGACCGCCAGCGCGATTCCGAGCACGATGAAGCCGGCCAAAAGCGTCACCAGCACCGCCGGCCCGTCGCCGGGGTCGGCGAAGGCGAAGTCGAGGCCGCAGACCTCGCACTTGGGCGCGAGGGTGAGAAAGCTTGAAAACATCCGCCCCTCGCCGCAACGCGGACAACGGCCGGCGAGACCGGTCGAAACCGGCGAGATCGGGGCGTAGCGAGGCTCCTCAGCGGCCATGGCGAGCGGCTCCCAGTCGGCTGCGGCGAAGCGCGGCGGGAGGGCGCGCCCCCCTCAACCGGCCGCGCCCTCGATCGTCGCGCCCCACGAGCCCCAGACGTAGATGCAGCAGAACAGAAACAACCACACGACGTCGACGAAGTGCCAGTACCACGCCGCGAACTCGAAGCCCAGGTGCTGTCGCGGCGTGAACTGCCCGGCGTTGGCGCGCAGGAGACACACCAGCAGAAAGATCGTGCCGATGATCACGTGCGCGCCATGGAAGCCGGTCGCCATGAAGAACGTCGACCCATAGATCGAATTGGCGAACGAGAACGGCGCATGCGCGTATTCCCAGGCCTGGATGCTGGTGAAGGACAAGCCGAGCAGGATGGTCAGCGTGAGGCCGAGCTTGAGGCCGTGCCGGTCGTTGTGCTGCAAGGCGTGATGGGCCCAGGTGACGGTCGCCCCCGAGGTGAGCAGGATCAGCGTATTCAACAGCGGCAGATTGAGCGGATCGAGAACCTCCGTGCCCTTGGGCGGCCACATGCCGCCGGTGAAAGCGACGCGCCCGTATTGGATCGTCTCGTTGGAGAACAGCGAAGCGTCGAAGAACGCCCAGAACCAGGCGACGAAGAACATCACTTCCGAGGCGATGAACAGGATCATGCCGTAGCGAAGGCTGATCTGAACCACCCGCGTATGATCTCCGGTTTCCGCTTCGTGGACGACGTCGAACCACCACGACGCCATGACATAGAGAAGGCCGGCGACGCCGACGCCGAGCAGCGGAACGCCGAATTGCCCGAGGGCCATGTCCTTGGAGTGCATGGCGAGGATGAGGCCGACCGCGACGAGGAAGGCGAAGATCGAGCCGACGAGCGGCCACGGACTCGGATTGACGAGGTGATAGTCGTGATGCGGCTTGGCGTGCGCGTCGGCCATAGTCTTCCCCTATTCGTCGTTCCGACCGGCGCCCCCGCCGGTCGGTTGGCTCAGGTTGGCGAGCGACGCCGGACGACGCCCGCCGTTCACAGTTGCGCCCTCGCCGAGCGAGGCGAGGCCGCAACTGTGAACGGCGGGCGTCGTCCGGCGTCGCTCGCCAACCTGAGCCAACCGACCGGCGGGGCGCCGGTCGGAACGACGAATAGGGGAAGACTATGGCCGACGCGCACGCCAAGCCGCATCACGACTATCACCTCGTCAATCCGAGTCCGTGGCCGCTCGTCGGCTCGATCTTCGCCTTCCTCGTCGCGGTCGGCCTCATCCTCGCCATGCACTCCAAGGACATGGCCCTCGGGCGATTCGGCGTTCCGCTGCTCGGCGTCGGCGTCGCCGGCCTTCTCTATGTCATGGCGTCGTGGTGGTTCGACGTCGTCCACGAAGCGGAAACCGGAGATCATACGCGGGTGGTTCAGATCAGCCTTCGCTACGGCATGATCCTGTTCATCGCCTCGGAAGTGATGTTCTTCGTCGCCTGGTTCTGGGCGTTCTTCGACGCTTCGCTGTTCTCCAACGAGACGATCCAATACGGGCGCGTCGCTTTCACCGGCGGCATGTGGCCGCCCAAGGGCACGGAGGTTCTCGATCCGCTCAATCTGCCGCTGTTGAATACGCTGATCCTGCTCACCTCGGGGGCGACCGTCACCTGGGCCCATCACGCCTTGCAGCACAACGACCGGCACGGCCTCAAGCTCGGCCTCACGCTGACCATCCTGCTCGGCTTGTCCTTCACCAGCATCCAGGCCTGGGAATACGCGCATGCGCCGTTCTCGTTCGCCAATTCGATCTATGGGTCGACGTTCTTCATGGCGACCGGCTTCCATGGCGCGCACGTGATCATCGGCACGATCTTTCTGCTGGTGTGTCTCCTGCGCGCCAACGCCGGGCAGTTCACGCCGCGACAGCACCTGGGCTTCGAGTTCGCGGCGTGGTACTGGCACTTCGTCGACGTCGTGTGGTTGTTTCTGTTCTGCTGCACTACGTCTGGGGCTCGTGGGCGCGACGATCGAGGGCGCGGCCGGTTGAGGGGGGCGCGCCCTCCCGCCGCGTTTCGCAGTAGCCGACTGGGAGCGGCTCGCCATGGCCGCTGAGGAGCCTCGCTACGCCCCGATCTCGCCGGTTCCGACCGTTCTCGCCGGCCGTTGTCGCGTTGCGGCGAGGGGTGGATGTTTTCAGCTTTCTCACCCTCGCGCCCAGTGCGAGGTCTGCGGCCTCGACTTCGCCTTCGCCGACCCCGGCGAGGGCGGCGGTGCTGGTGACGCTTTTGGCCGGCTTCATCGTGCTCGGATGGCCGGGGGTCGAACTCGCCTACGAGCCGCCGCTTTGGGTCCACGCCGTCCTCTTCCTGCCGCTGACCCTCGTGGTCTGCCTCGGCATGCTGCGGCCCCTCAAGGGGTTTCTGATCGCCTCGCAATATCGCCACAAGGCGGCGTCGGGGCGGCTCGACGACCGATGAACAGGGCGTTTGATCGCTGATCGCGCCGGCGTTGGCCAGCCTCGTCGGCGTCGCGATTCTGGTTGGCCTCGGCGTCTGGCAGTTGCAGCGCCTCGCCTGGAAGGAAGCGCTGATTGCTGCGGTCGAGGTGCGGGTTCATGCGTCGCCGGCGAAACTGCCTGAGAGCCGACTGGGCGAAACTCAAGCCCGCCGATTACGAATATCGCCACGTGCACGTCGTCGGCGTCTACGAGGCGGGCAAACAGGCGTTGGTGTTTCGCGCCCTGTGGATACCCACGCGGGCGCTACGGCGGCCGGGGCTATCTCGTGATGACGCCGCTGAGGCTGCCGAGCGGCGAGCACAATACGTTGCCTGTGCTCCAAGTGCTCGACTTCAGGTTCGGTCTTGCTCG
>CAVWKL010000105.1:0-12386 GCA_963755075.1 uncultured Alphaproteobacteria bacterium | reverse complement strand
CCGGTACCGCGGGGAGCTCCCTTCATCCAGCACCTCGATTGCCTCGACCTCGGGATGGTCGTACAGGTTCCGGCGCTTGCGCTCGGGCAGTTCCGAGCGCACCTCGGCGTCCAGCGCCCGCCAGCTCTCGCCGACAAAGATCCTGCGCGCAACCTCGGGGTAGGAGAGGCCCGAGGGGTTGCGTGTGAAGCACGCCTGCGCGGCCTGAAGGAGGATCTCGCGGAAAAGGGAGCTTCTGGCCTCCGCGGGCTTTACGGGGCCGTAATGGATGGTCCCTGCCCCGTCGACCGAGTAGGCCCAGACGCCCTCATGCAGATTTGCGGTGCCCCGCTCGAGGATGAGGAGGCAGGCGAGCGGGCACACCGTCGCGACCGCCATGCAGAGGACCTTGATCTGGTGCTCAGCGACCCAGCGCTGGGCCGGGCTGAAGGGCGACGCGAGGGCGTGCTCGGTCCGCGGGCCCGCGTTGGCGGGCCTGCGCGGCACCTCCGGCTGTTCGGTATCGCCCTCCTTCATCGGGCGCGCAGGAGAGCACGCCCGAGATTGTTAGACAAGTCAAACTTTACGCTTTAATCGGCGGGACTTCGGCTTCGGGCCCGCGGCCACGGGGGGGCGCCCCTCCCCGGTTTCCACCCACTTCTCCGCCCGCCTGAGCGCGGCGTTCGCCGGCCCGCCCAGCTCGACGAGGCGCGGGCCCGAACGCGTCCCCTGGTGGTGTTCGCGGATACGCCAATCTCGAAAACGCCCATCGGTGGATGCTCGGCTTCGTCAAGGATAGCCCGCAGTCGGAGCGCTATCAGGGAGTCGCCGACCGCATCACCGAGACGCTCGGCTTCATGCGCGCCATCGGCCTCGACGCCGAGACCCAGCCGGAACTGCGCGCCACCGACTTTTACACCTCGCACGAGGCGCTGCTGCTCGGCTACGAACAGGCGATGACGCGGCTCGACTCGACCTCCGGCGATCACTACGCGACCTCGGGCCATATGCTGTGGATCGGCGACCGCACCCGGCAGCTCAGCGGCGCGCACGTCGAGTATTGCCGCGGCGTCCGCAATCCGATCGGCCTCAAATGCGGACCCTCGCTTCACCCCGACGAGCTTATCCGTCTGATCGACGCGCTCGATCCGGCGCAGGAGGCGGGGCGGCTGTCGTTGATCTGCCGCTTCGGCGCCGACAAGATCGAAGCCGCGCTGCCGGCGCTCGTCCGCGCCGTCAAACGCGAAGGGCGCAAGGTTCTCTGGGTCTGCGATCCCATGCACGGCAACACGATCAAGACCGCGACCGGCTACAAGACCCGGCCGACCGAGCGCATCGCCGCGGAAATCCGCTCGTTCTTCGCGATCAGCCGCGCCGAGGCCGTCTACGCCGGCGGCGTCCATCTCGAGATGACGGGCAAGAACGTCACCGAGTGCACCGGCGGGGCGCGCGCGATCTCGGAAGCCGATTTGCGCAACCGCTACCATACCTATTGCGACCCGCGCCTCAACGCCGAGCAGGCGATCGAGGTGGCCTTCCTGGTGGCCGAGTTGCTCAAGGCCGAACGCCTCGCCGCGCCGGCGCGCCCGGTCGAGGCGGCGGAATAGGCGGGGGCGTGGAAACGAAAAAGGCTCGGCGCCGCGGCCACCGTCTGGAGAACCGGCGCCGGCCTCGGGATCGCCCCTCATTGCGCGCACCGCCGGCGTCGCGTTAAATGCCGGTCATGCCCGCTCCCGCCGACCGCCTCGTCATCGCGCTTGCCCAGATCCCCTCGATCGTCGGCGACATCGAGGGGAATCTCAAGCGCCTGCGCGAGGCGCGCGCTTCAGCCGCCGGATTCGGCGCCGACCTCGTTCTGGCGCCGGAGCTCTATCTCGCCGGCTATCCGCCCGAGGATCTGGTGCTGAAGCCCGCCTTCCAGGAAGCGTGCCGCGCCGCCTGCGAGACGCTGGCGCGCGAGACCGCCGACGGCGGGCCGGCGGTGCTGGTCGGGTTGCCGTGGGTGGAGGAAGGCGCGCTGCATAACGCCGCGGCCCTGCTCGACGGCGGGCGCATCGAAGCGGTGCGTTTCAAGGTCGATCTGCCCAATTACGGCGTCTTTGACGAAAAGCGCGTCTTCAAGCCCGGCCCGGCGCCCGGGCCGATCGTCTTTCGCGGCGTGCGCATCGGCGTGCCGATCTGCGAGGATGTCTGGGGCCCCGAGCCGGTCGAGTGCATCGCCGAAACGGGGGGCGAAATCCTGCTCGTGCCCAACGCCTCGCCCTATGAGCGCGACAAGCTCGTGATCCGCCGGAGCGTCGCCGTTTCGCGCGTCCTCGAAAGCGGCCTGCCGCTCATCTATCTCAATCAGGTCGGCGGCCAGGACGAACTCGTCTTCGAGGGCGCTTCGTTCGCGCTCAACCCCGATCGTTCGCTTGGCCTTCAACTGCCGGCGTTCCGTCCCTGCGTGGCGCGCACGGTCTGGGAGCGCGGGAATGCGGGCTGGCGGTGTGTCGAAGGCCCGCGCGAGCTCGTCGAGGAGGGCGACGAGGCCGATTACGCCGCCTGCGTGATGGGCCTGCGCGACTATGTCGACAACAACCGCTTTCCCGGCGTGGTGCTCGGCCTCTCCGGCGGCGTCGATTCGGCCCTGTGCGCGGCGATGGCGGTCGACGCGCTGGGCGCTTCGCGCGTCCACGCGGTGATGCTGCCCTATCGCTTCACCTCGCGCGAATCGCTGCGCGACGCCGCCGCCTGCGCGCATGCGCTGGGGATCCGCTACGACGTGGTCCCGATCGCCGAGCCGGTCGAAGGCGTCGAGCGCGCTTTGGCGCCGATGTTCGCCGGGCGCCCGCGCGACACCACCGAGGAGAACATCCAGAGCCGGGCGCGCGGCCTCATCCTGATGTCGATCTCCAACAAGTTCGGCGCGATGGTGGTGACGACCGGCAACAAGTCGGAAATGTCGGTCGGTTACGCCACGCTCTACGGCGACATGAACGGCGGCTTCAACCCGATCAAAGATATCTACAAGATGGAGGTTTTCCGTCTCGCCGCCTTACGCAACCGCTGGAAGCCGGCCGGCGCGAAGGGGCCGGAGGGCGAGGCGATCCCGCCCGCTATCATTACCCGCCCGCCCTCGGCGGAGTTGCGCGAGGACCAGAAGGACGAGGATTCGCTGCCGCCCTACCCGGTCCTCGACGCGATCCTCCTGCGTCTGGTTGAGAAGGAGATGCGGGTCGGCGACATCATCGCCGAAGGCTACGACGCCGACACAGTGCGTAGGGTCGAGCGGATGCTCTATCTCGCCGAATATAAGCGCCGGCAGTCGGCGCCGGGCGTCAAGGTCGGGCCGAAGAATTTCGGCCGCGACCGCCGCTACCCTATCGTCAACCGCTTCCGCGACTTCGGCGCTCCCCTGCAAGCCCCCGACGCCGCGATCGCGCCGCGTAAACCTCAGGGGACGAGCGAGCGGTTCGAGGAGTAGGGGGGCGGGCGGCGCGTCGGGCGCGATGCGCAAAGCAAACGAGCGTGAGCTAAGGTTTGGCCTTCACGCCAACGATGCCCTCGTCGACGAATTTCTGAAATTCCGGCCCAAACGCCGTGTCTGCTTCGAGCTTTCGTAACTGCAAGATGACGACCACCACGCCTGCGATCGTCGCGGCCGTTGTGACGGCGGCTATCCAATCGCCTGGTCCGAGGGTTGAAAGGCACCCCATAGCGTCGCGACCGCCGTTCAATTATCCAAAAAGCTCCTCAGCTTCCTCGATCGGCTCGGGTGCTTCAACTTCCTCAGCGCCTTGGCTTCGATTTGGCGGATGCGTTCGCGCGTCACCGAGAACTGCTGGCCGACTTCCTCCAGGGTGTGGTCGGTGTTCATGCCGATGCCGAAGCGCATGCGCAACACCCGCTCCTCGCGTGGGGTGAGCGAGGCGAGCACCCGCGTCGTCGTCTCGCGCAGGTTCGATTGGATCGCCGCGTCGATCGGCAGCACCGCGTTCTTGTCCTCGATGAAATCGCCGAGGTGGCTGTCCTCTTCGTCGCCGATCGGCGTCTCCAGCGAGATCGGCTCCTTGGCGATTTTCAGCACCTTGCGCACCTTCTCCAGCGGCATGGCGAGTTTCTCCGAGAGCTCCTCGGGCGTCGGCTCGCGGCCGATCTCGTGCAGCATCTGGCGCGAGGTGCGCACGATCTTGTTGATCGTCTCGATCATGTGCACGGGAATGCGGATGGTGCGCGCCTGGTCGGCGATCGAGCGGGTGATCGCCTGGCGGATCCACCAGGTGGCGTAAGTCGAGAACTTGTAGCCGCGGCGGTACTCGAACTTGTCGACCGCCTTCATCAGGCCGATGTTGCCTTCCTGGATGAGGTCGAGGAACTGCAGGCCGCGGTTGGTGTATTTCTTGGCGATGGAGATGACGAGGCGGAGGTTGGCCTCGACCATTTCCTTCTTGGCCTGCCGCGCCTCGCGCTCGCCTTTCTGCACCATCTGCACCAGCTTGCGGAACTCCTGGATCTCGAGGCCGGTCTCGGTGGCGAGCCCCTGGATGTCGGAGCGGATCTCCTTGATCTGGCCCTTGTCCTTGGCGATGAAATCCTTCCAGCCGCGCGAGCCGAGCTTGGAGACGCGCAAGAGCCACTTCGGATCGAGCTCGGAATTCTGATAGTTCTTGAGGAAGTCCTCGCGCCCGACGCGGTGCGATTCGGCCAGCCGCATCAGCTTCACGTCGAGGCCGATCAGGCGCTTGTTGATGTCGTAGAGCTGCTCGACCAGCGCGTCGATGCGGTTCTGGTTGAGCGACAGCGATTTGACGTCGGCGACGATTTCCTTTTTCAGCGCCTTGTACTTGCGCTCCTGGGCCGGCGACAGCGTCTCGTTCTTCAGCTTGTTCTCGACGTTCTGGTCCTGCAGCCGGCGCAACTTCTTGTAGGCTTCGGCGACGCGATCGAAGGTCTCCAGCACCTTGGGCTTAAGCTCGGCCTCCATCGCCGAAAGCGAGACCGAATTCTCGAGATCGTCCTCGTCGTCGAACCCTTCGGGCGCGACGGGCGCTTCGCCGTCGAAGCCTTCCGGCGGCGTCGCCGGCGCGGTTGAGGGCGCGACGCGCTCGCGGATCTGCGCCGCCAGCGCTTCCGCGGCGCCGGGCGCGGTCATGTCGATCTTCGGCGTCTTCTTGCCGTCAGGCCCGGCGTAGGTCGCCTCGAGATCGATGATGTCGCGCAGCAGAATCTTGGCGTCGTTCAATTCGTCGCGCCAGATGATGATGGCCTGGAACGTCAGCGGGCTTTCGCACAAGCCGGCGATCATCGCCTCGCGGCCCGCCTCGATGCGCTTGGCGATGGCGATCTCGCCCTCGCGTGAAAGCAGCTCCACCGAGCCCATCTCGCGCAGATACATGCGCACGGGATCGTCGGTGCGCTCGACCGGTTCGGAGCTGCGCGTCGCCACCGCGGTGGCGCGCGGCGCCTCGACGAGTTCGCCGCCTTCGACCTCTTCTTCGTCGGGGGTCTCGGCCGGTTCCTTTTCGGCCTCTTCGGCGTCCTCGCTGTCGACGACGTTGATGCCCATCTCGCTGAGCATCGAATTCATGTCCTCGATCTGATCGGACGAAATCTCCTCCGAGGGCAGAACCGCGTTGAGTTCTTCCTGAGTCACCCAGCCGCGCTTCTTGGCGATCTTGATCATGCGCTTGACCGCGGCGTCGGTCAGATCGAGCAGCGGGCCGTCCGCGGCTTCCACAACGACCGCTTCGCCTTCGGCCTTCGGCTCGTCGGTTCTTGCCATTTCGGCGTCTCCATCTGCTCCGCGCGCGGCGCGGGAGGTTGCCCCATCGCCCCGATCCGACGCTCGGACCCGGGCTCTTGAACCCAAACGCGCCGACGCGGCCATCGAGCGGCGCCTTGGCCGGTCGACTCGCCGCTTCGCAAAATCGGTCGTCGCGCCCACTGCGCGTTAACTCCGCGAGTTCCGCCCGCCGCACTCCGCCGCCGATTGGCCGCCGCGCTATAGCGGCGTCGACCCGCGCCCGGAAAGATCGCCAAACCCCTCTATCGCCGCCTCGGCGTTCGCCAAATCGGCCAAATTCGCCTTGATGTCCAGTAGTCTCGCGAGATTCTGTTCCGTCGGGTCGGCGGCGAGCGCCTGTTCGGCAAGTTTCAGCTCCCTATTTAGCGCCCCGGAACTTCGTTGCAAGGCCATGGTTTGCCGAAGGACGTGCTCGGCGTCGGAGGTCTCGGCCTCGGCGCGCAGGCACCACCAATTGGCCATCCCGGCGGCGAGCCTTATGATGCGGTCGCGTTCGCCGGTCAACCCGGCCGCATCGAGCGCCCCCGCCCATGCGCCCGGCGCGCCAAAGGCTTGCGCGGGCAAGCCGAGCAGCTTGTCGCGAAAGGCTCCGAGCGCGGCGCCGGCGAACTCGAGCGCCGCGACATCCTCGAAATGCCGTTCCAACAGAATGGGATGGCCGACGAGAATGGCGAGGATGGCGATTTCGCGCGGAGCCTCGCGCGGCCGGCGCGCGAGATGGCGCGGCGTCGGCAGCGCGGCGCCGGCGATGCCGACGCGCGGCCCCGCCTCGGCGAAAGCGGCGCGCCGGGCGCGGGGTCCGAGGCGATCGGATCGGCCGGCCTGACCCGCCGCGGCCGGGCCGCTCATGCCGAACAACGCCGCGAGACGCTGGGCCATGTCGGCGGCGTAATGGCGGCGCAAGGTTTCGTCGGCGATCGCGCCGACGAGCTCGCGCAGACGCCGCTCGAGGCCGGCTCGCTTTTCCGGGGTGTCGAAGCGCTGACCCTCGGTTTCCCTCTGGAACAGCATTTCCGCCAGCGGCTGGGCGCGGCGCAGAACCTCGCCGATCGCCGGCCCGCCGCCCGAACGCGCGAGATCGTCCGGATCCTGCCCTTCCGGCAGCATGGCGAAACGCAGGCTCTTGCCCGCGCCGATAAGCGGCAGGGCCATGTCGATCGCCCGATACGCCGCCCGCTGGCCGGCCTTGTCGCCGTCGAAGCAGAGGATCGGCTCGCTCGCCATGGTCCACAACAACGCGCATTGGTCGGACGTCAAGGCGGTGCCGAGCGGCGCGACCGTGTGGGGAAAGCCCGCCTGCGTCATGGCGATCACGTCGACGTAGCCCTCGACGACGACGACTTCGTCGCGTTCGTGGGCGCTTCTGCGGGCGCGGTGGTGGTTGAAGAGCAGGGCGCCCTTGTGAAAAAGCTCTGTCTCGGGAGAATTGAGATATTTGGCTTTGGCTCCGGGTTCGAGCGCCCGGCCGCCGAATGCAACCACGCGTCCGGAGCGGTCGTGGATCGGGAACATCACGCGGTCGCGAAATCGGTCGTAAGGCACGGCGATTCCCTCGCCATGGGTCAAAAGACCGGTCTCGATCATCTGCTCGGCCGCGACCCCGCGGGCAGCGAGCGCGTCGCGAAGCGCGAAGCGGTCCGGCGCGGCGTAGCCGAGGCCGAACTGCCGCTGCGTCGCCGGGTCGAGGCGCCGATCGGCGAGATAACCGCGCGCTTTGGCGCCCGCCGCCGCGTGCAGAGTGGCTTCAAAGATCTGCGCCGCAATCGCCAGAACCTCGTGGAGGCTGGCGCGCCTCTGGTCGCGCTCCTCGCTTTCCCGCGTGCGAGCCGGCATCGGCACGCCCGCCATCGCGGCGAGCCGCTCGACCGCCTCGGGAAAGGCGAGCCCCTCGGTCTCCATCAGGAAAGTGAACACGTCGCCGTATTTTCCCGAGGAGAAATCCTTATAGAACCCCTTCTGATCGTTGACGAAAAATGACGGCGTCTTCTCCGCGTTGAACGGCGACAGGCCGGCCCACTCGCGCCCTTGCTTGCGCAGTTTGACGCGCGCGCCGACCACCTGCGACACCGGAACCCGGGCGCGAATTTCATCGAGGAAGGCGGTCGAGAATTTCATCGCAGCCCTGAGATCGGCGCTCTCGCGCCGCTTGGCAAGGCGCGGCGCGGTTTCTCCCCGCCATTCACAGGGCGGGGCCGCTTCAGATCGGCGCCGCGCCCATCAGCTTGCGCGCCGCGGCGGCCGTCATCGGTTGGCCGAAGGCGAAGCCTTGCGCGAATTCGCATCCGAGCTGCGACAGTTCGACCGCGTCGGATTCGGTTTCCGCGCCTTCGGTGATCACGTCCATGCCGAGGTCGTGAGCCATCGCGACCACCGAGCGCAGGATCGCGGGCCGCCGGCCCGGGCCGTTCGGCTTGACGAGCGAGGAGTCGATCTTGAGCGTGTCGAAGCGGTAGCGTTGCAGATGGCCGAGCGAAGTGTAGCCGGCGCCGAAATCGTCGAGCGCCAGGCCCGCGCCCAGTTCACGCACGCGGCGCAGCAATTGGACCGCGTATTCGGGGTTCTCCATCACCAGGTTCTCGGTGATCTCGAGTTTCAGCGTGCCGCGCAGGACGTAATGACGGTTGAGGGCGGTGCGCACGTCGCCGAGGAGGTCATGGCTCAGCATCTGGCGCGACGAAATGTTGATGCTGGCGAAGATCGGCGGCGTCACCTCGAGCGCCTTCTGCCAGGCCGCGAGTTCCCGCGCCGTCGTTTCGATGGCGAAGACGCCGATGTCGACGAGGAGGTCGTTCGACTCGGCGAGCGAAAAGAAATCGGCCGGCCCGAGCAGGCCGAGGCGGGGATGACGCCAGCGCGGCAACGCCTCGAAGCCGGCGACGGTGCGGTCCTCGAGACGCACGATGGGCTGGAACATGACGGCGATCTCGCCCCGCTCGAGGGCGTGGCGCAGATCGTTGGCGAGCGAAAGGCGGGTCGAGCGCTCCCCCCGCATGCCCGCCGCGAAGATCGCGGCGCGGTCGCCGCCGGCCTTCTTGGCGTTGGCGAGGGCGATTTCCGCGTCGGCGAGAAAGTCGGCGCCGCTGGCGTGCAGAGCCGGGTCGAAGAGCGCGACGCCGATGGAGACGGTGAGCGCGATTTCGCGGTCGCCGAAACTGATCGGCGCGGCCATCAGCGCCCGCAGCGACTCGACGAACGCCGCGATCTCCGCCTCGCCCCCGTCAAGTTGGGCAATGACGCCGAACTCATCGCCGCCGATGCGCGCCAAGGTGTCGCCGGGCCTGAGTTCGCGGCCGAGCCGGCGCGCCACCGTCAACAGCGCCGAGTCGCCAAAAGACATCCCAAGGGACTCGTTGATCTGCTTGAAACGGTCGACGTCGATCACCAGCGTCGCAAAGGTCGGCGCGTCGGGGCGCCGGGCATGGATCAACGCGGCGCCCAAGCGGTCGAAGAACAGCTCGCGATTGGGAAGTCCGGTCAAATTGTCGTGGATCGCATCGTGCAGCATGCGCTCCTCCGCCGCCTTGGTCTCGGTGACGTCGGCGAGGGCGCCGATGATGCGCACGACCTCGCCCTCGGCGTTGACGACTGGGCGGGCCTTCAGGGCGAAAGTGTAGTATCGGCCGTCCGCGCCGCGCAGGCGGATGTCGTGATTGATGCGGCCCGAACGTTGCTGCAGCACGCCCTCGAGCGCCGCCGAATAGCGGTCGCGGTCGAGCGGATGAAGGATCTCGAGCCAGGCGGCGGCCGGTCCCTCGAGGGCGCCGCGCCTCAACCCGAGCTGGCTTTCGACCTCGGCGCTGACGTAGATCTGGTCCGCGCCGATGTTCCAATCGAAGATCGCGTCGCCGCATCCCGTCATCGCCAGCGCCCGGCGCTCCGCGTCGGCGCCGTTGGCGCGCAGGCCGCTCGACGCGGCGAAGGCGTTTTGCATGATGGTGAAGCCGATCAGCATGACGATCAGCACCAAGCCGCCGATAAGGCCGGGCGCGGCCAGATCGTTGGTCAACACGCCGAGCGCCGCGGCGCCGGCGGCGCCCACCCAGACGACGAGAAGGAACCAGGTCGGAATCAGCATGACCGCGCGGTCCGAACCGCGCGCCGCCATGCTCAGGATCAAGAGAAAGCCGATCGAGGCGACCGTCGCGATGGAAAGGCGCGCCACGCCCGCCGCGACTGGCGCGTTGTAGACGGACAACCCGACGACGGCGGCCATCAACAGCAGCCAGACGAGCCCGATGTGGAGAAAGCGTACGTGCCAGCGGCGCAAATTCAGGTAAGCGAAGAGAAAAATGATCAGCGTCGCGCCTATGGTCGCTTCGACGCCGGCGCGCCAGACGCGCTCGGCTTCGTCCTCAAAGCCGAAAATCTTGCGCCAGAAACCAAAGTCGATGCAGACATAGGCGAACACCGCCCAGGCGAGCGCCGCCGCCGCGGGGAACACCATGGCGCCGCGGACGACGAAGACGATTGTCAGGAACAGCGCCAGCAATCCGGCGATGCCGATGAGGATGCCCTGATAGAGCGTCAGGCTCGCGGCCGTGTCCTTGTAGGCGTCCGGCTCCCACAGGTAGACCTGCGGCAGCGACGGCGTGCGCAGCTCGGCGACATAGGTGACGGTCGTGCCGGGATCGAGCGTCAGGCGGAAAACGTCGGCGTCGACCTGGTCCTCGCGCTCGGGCGGGCTGCCTTGGCTTGCGGTGATGGTGACGATGCGCGAGGAGCCGAGATCGGGCCACAGCACGCCGGAGCCGACGAAGCGGAAATGCGGCGCGACGACGAGACGCGTCAGCTGCTCGTCGGAATCGTTGGTGAGCGCGAATACGATCCAGGCGGGTTGGGCGCCCGCCTCCAGCGCGCTGACCTCGATGCGCCGCACGATGCCATCGGCCCCCGGCGCGGTCGAAACCTGAATGCGGTCGCCTTGCGCGCCGTAATGTTCAATGGCCGTCGCCAAGTCGATCGCGTCGACGTCGACGGGAACGCGAACCGACTGAACCGCGAACGCGCCGGCGCAGCCGAGAACCGTCGCGAGGACGAAGACCGCCAAGCGACAGAGGCGTCCGGCGCGCCCTCGACGCCGACAACGCGAAAGCTGACAACGCAAAAGCGGCTCAATCAAGACGCGTCGCCTCGCCCTCAAGCAGCGCGAACAAGACATGATCGCGCCACGCGTCGTTAATTTTCAGATAGGCGCGGGCCAACCCTTCGCAACGGAATCCATTGCGCTCGAGCAGCGCGATGGACCGGGCGTTGTCGGGAATGCACGCCGCTTCCAAACGATGAAGGCGCAGCGTCGAAAATCCAAACCGAACGACCGCGGCGACGGCGCGCGTCATATAACCCTTTCCGGCGTGCGGGGCGCCCATCCAATAGCCGAGCGTCGCCGCCTGGGCGACGCCGCGGCGGATGCCGCCGAGCGTCAAGCCGCCGAGCAATTCCTCCGACGTCGCGTCGAAGATGAGGAAGGCGAAGGATTCGTCGCGCGCCATTTCCTCGGCCTGGCGGCGCAGGCGCCTGCGGAAGGCGGCGCGGGTGAGGTCGTCCTCCGGCCACGTCGGCTCCCAGGGCGTCAAGAAGGCCCGGCTCTGCTCGCGCAGGCGCGCCCAGGCGGGAAAATCGCCGATGACCGCCGGGCGCAAGGCGACGCCGTCGCCGCGCAACAGCGGTTCGACGTCGGCAGCCTTGGTGAGACGGAAAAGCGCCATGTCTGGCTCTCTAGCCTCCTCTCAGCCGCCGCGCCACTTCGACGCCGTTGAGCGCCTTGCCGACGCCCCCGATCGCCGCGATGGTCGGCGGCGAGGCGAGCATGGCCGCCCCCGCCTTGCGGACGTCGTCGACGGTGATGGCGTCGATGCGCGCCAGCATGTCTTCGAGCGACAGCGGACGGCCGTAGACGAAGGTCTGGCGCGCCAGTTGCTGCGCCCGCGCGCTGGACGATTCAAGGGCGGTCAAGGTCGAAACCTTCAATTGCGCCTTGGCGCGCTGGATCTCGCGCTCGTCAACCTGCTCAGCCGCCTCGCCGAGGCAATCGAGCGCGGCGGCCATGACTTCGCCCACGTCTCTGGCGGCGGCGCCGGCGTAGAAACCGAACAGGCCGGCGTCCGAATAAGCCCAGTGAAACGCGTAGATGGAATAGGCAAGGCCCCGTCGCTCCCGCACCTCCTGAAACAGGCGCGACGACATGCCCCCGCCGGTCGCGGCGGCGAAGACATGCGCGGCGTCGTGATCGGGCGCTTGAACCGCGCGGCCCTCGAAGCCGACGACGACATGGGTCTGTTCGAGCCTCTTCCTGACCAAAATCTCGCCGCCGCGATAGGCGGCCGGCTCGGGCGGCATAGCGGTCTCGGCGCCGAGCGCGCCGAAAAGCGCCTCGACCCGAGCGACAATTCTCTCATGCTCGACCGCGCCCGCGGCGGCGACGATCGACGCTCCGGCTCGATAGTGGCGCAGCAAATAGGCGTCGATCGCGTTGCGGTCGAAGGCGCTGACGCCTTCGCGCGTGCCTAGGATCGGCCGGCCGATCGGCTGATTGGGCCAGGCCGCCGTGGTGAAAAGATCGAAAATGAAGTCGTCCGGCGTGTCCTCGACGGCTCCGATTTCCTGGATGATGACATTCTTCTCG
>CAVWKL010000104.1:0-20134 GCA_963755075.1 uncultured Alphaproteobacteria bacterium | reverse complement strand
GATGGTCGTCGAGACTGGCGGCGGGCGCTCCGGCGGCGAGCGCGGCGCGCAGGGGATCGAGATCTTCGCGGCGCTCGCTCTGCATATGCACGACGATGAGGCGAGGGATGGGCAATTGTCCGAGATCGAGCCCGTCGCCGAGCCACGGCGCGAGGAGCTTTTCCGATTCGGCTTTGCTGTAGGGGTGGACGTCGGCGACGCCGGGGGCGCGCGCCGCGATGTCGGCGGCGGCGGCGACCAAGGCCTCGACGTCGTCGCCCGGCCGCGGTTTGATCTGGATGGTGACGTCGCGCGAGACGTCGGCGCGCCAGGCCTGGGAGGCCTCGGCGACGAGAATGGCGCCGCCGGCGGTGAGGCAGGCAAGAAAGGTCATGATGGCGATGACGACGACCAGCGCGCGGCCGGCGATCGAATCGGAAGGGATGAGCGGCCTGTCGCGCTTGAGCTGGGAATCGGGCGGCACGGGCGCCGGCAGCGATGAATTCACGGCGAGTCGCCCTCGAAAATCTTCAAGTTCCCGTCTCCGACGACGAGCCGTCGAGCGTAGCCGAATTGATCCATCAGCGTCAGGTCGTGGGTGGCGATGACGACCGCGGTGCCGGATTTGTGCAATTCGACAAAAAGCCGCAACAGGCGGCGCGCAAGGCTGGGATCGACGTTGCCGGTGGGCTCGTCGGCGAGCAGCAATTCGGGGCGCACGATAAGGGCGCGCGCGATGGCGGCGCGCTGCTTCTCGCCGCCGGAGAGGACCGGGGGCAGCGCGTTCATCCGGTCGCCGAGGCCGACCCAGCGCAGAAGCTCGACCACCTCGGCGCGATAGCCGCCCTCGTCGCGTCCCATCACCCTCAGCGGCAACGCGACGTTTTCGTATGTCGTGAGATGGTCGAGCAGACGAAAGTCCTGGAAGACGACGCCGATTCGCCGCCGGATCGCGGTGATCGCATCCTTGTCGAGGGTGGCGGCGTCCTCGCCGAAAATCCGGATGGCGCCGCGCGTCGGACGGAGCGACAACAGCATCAGGCGCAGCATCGTCGTCTTGCCGGCGCCGGACGGTCCGGTGAGAAACTGAAAGCTTTGCGGCGCGATGTCGAAATTGAGATCGCGCACGACCTCGGAGCCCATGCCGTAGCGCAGTCCGACATTCTCAAAGCGTAGCAACGGCGACCCTCGCGGGATGAGCGCTTAACGCGGCCTTAACCATGAACGCGACCAAATGCCCATCCCTCCCGCCGCGGCCCGGAGCGAGGCTGATTCGCCATGTTCATCGTCTGCAAGACCTGCTCCAGTTCATACCACATCCCGAGCGAGATTCTCGGCGATGCGCCGCGGCAATTTCGGTGTTCGGGCTGCGGCCGGTCGTGGGAGCTGCCCGTTCGCGCCACGCTCGCCGAGCGCGCCGCCTCGACGCGGGGCGTTGCGGCGGCGGTCGACCGCGGGCCGGCGCCGCAGCCGGCGTCCGCACGGCCTCTGGCGGCGCTGGCGCGCAGACTCGCTGCGCCGCTCGCCGCCGTGAGCCTGGTGGCCGGATCGATGGGGGCGATCGGCGCACGCCAAGCGGTGGTCGCCGCCGTGCCTCTGGCGGCCGGCGCCTATGCGGCGGTCGGCCTGCCGGTGAACGTGCGCGGCCTCGATATCGGCGCGGTGCGGGCGCGAATGACCGACAGCGGCGACAAGAAAGTTCTCGTGGTCGAGGGCGCCATAACCAACCTGCGCGAGGGCGAGACTGCCGCGCCGGACCTGCGCATCGCCTTGCGCGCGGGCGACGGCCGCGAGCTCTACGTCTGGACGACGCGGGCGCCGAAGGACCGCCTGGCGCAAGGCGAAAGCGTGCGCTTTGCGGCCCGTCTCGCCTCGCCGCCGGAGGGGGCTAGGGACGCACTGGTGAAATTCCTCGCGCCGGGGGATAAGGTCACAGCGAACGCGGAGGGATCATGAGCGGCGCGAGACGAGTGAAAGTCCTATTCGAGGAAGGAGAGATCGCGGAGCGAACCGCGGGCTTGGCCGCCGAGATCGCCAGGGCGGAGCCGAAGGATCTGCTCGTCGTGGCGATCCTCAAGGGTTCGTTCATGTTCGCCGCCGATTTGCTGCGCGCCATGTATCGCGTCGGCCTCGAGCCGCAGGTCGAGTTCTTTCATCTCTCCAGCTATCGCGAGGGCACGGTCTCCTCGGGAACGGTGCGGATTCTTCGCGACATCGAATCGGCGGTGAAGGGCCGCGACATCGTCCTCGTCGACGACATTCTCGAATCGGGGCGCACGCTGGCTTTCGCCAAGGACTTGCTGGTGGCGCGCGGCGCGCGGCGGGTGCTGGTTTGCACCCTCCTGGAAAAGAAGGGCAAGCGGGAGGTGCCGATCGAGGCCGACTTCGTCGGCTTTGTCTGTCCTGATCTCTTTGTTGTCGGTTATGGCATGGACGTCGCCCATTCCTACCGCGAATTGCCTTATATCGGACATGTCCTCACCGCAACCGATGGGGTCTGATGGCGAGCGGGGTCGGCGTGTTCAAGAGCCTCTATCAATCCTTCGCCGAACTCGGCGGCCCCGCTCACGGGGCTGCGCGCGTCGCGGCGCTGCGCGCCGAACTGGCGGCGCGCGGCCTTGACGGGTTCGTCGCGCCGCGCGCCGACGAGCACCAGAACGAATACGTCCCCGCCGCCGCCGAGAGATTGCTGTGGCTGACCGGGTTCTCCGGCTCGGCCGGTCAAGCGGTCGTGCTCCGGGACGCGGCGGCGATTTTCGTCGACGGCCGCTATTCGGTTCAGGCCCCGGCGCAGGTCGACGGCGCCGTGTTCGCGGTTCGCCATCTCGTCGATCAGCCGCCGAGCGCCTGGATCGAGGCCAACCTGAAGCCGGGCGAACGCCTGGGCTACGACCCCTGGCTGCACACGCCGGAAATGGTCGAGCGCCTCAGCAAAGCGTGCCGGGCCGCCGGAGGCGAACTCGTCGCGGTCGACTCGAACCCGATCGATGCGGTCTGGAGCGACCGGCCCGCCGCGCCGCTTGGGCCCGTGAGCGCCCATCGGGCCCGTCTTTGCGGAGAGAACGCCACGGGAAAGATCGCCCGCATCCGCGCCGCCCTGGTGACGAGCGACGGCCTCCTCGTCAGCGACGCCCACAATGTCGCTTGGCTCTTCAACATCCGCGGCACCGACGTCGCGCATACGCCGCTGCCGCTGAGCTTCGCCTATGCTGCCGCGTCACGGCCGCCCGACGCTGTTCATCGATGGGCGCAAACTGTCCGACGCGATGCGCGCCCAGCTCGGCCGAATTGGCCGAAATCGACGAGCCCGACTGGCTTGTCGGCTTTATGGCGGGCGCTGGGCGCGGCGGGCGTGCGCATCACCTTCGACGCGGCGACCGCGCCGGCGCGGCTGACCCAGGCGCTCGAGGCGGCGGGCGGCAAGGCGATCCTCGAGGCCGATCCGATCGCGCTGATGAAGGCGGTCAAGAACGCGGTCGAGCTCGCGGGAACGCGCGCCGCCCATGTTCGCGACGGCGCGGCGCTGGCGCGCTTTCTCGCCTGGTTCGATCGCCGAGGCGCCGAAGGGCAAGCTGACCGAGATCGACGCGGCCGACGGCGCTGGAGACCTTCCGCCGCGAGACCGGCGCGCTGAAGGACGTGTCCTTTCCCACCATCGCCGCGGCCGGCCCGCATGCGGCGATCGCCCATTACCGCGTCAGCGAGGCCTCGAACCTGCGAGATCGGCCGCGGGCTGTTCCTCATCGACAGCGGCGGCCAGTACGAGGACGGCACCACCGACATCACCCGCACGATCGCCGTCGGCCGGCCGACCGCCGAGATGCGCGACCGCTTCACCCGCGTGCTCAAGGGCCATATCGCCATCGCGCGCGCGATCTTTCCGCGCGGGCACGACCGGCGGCCAGCTCGACGCGCTGGCGCGCGCAGGCGCTGTGGCGCGCCGGGCTCGATTTCGATCATGGCACGGGCCACGGCGTCGGCGTCCTATCTCTCGGTCCACGAGGGGCCGCAGCGCATCGCCAAGACCGGGACGACCGCGCTCGACGCCGGGCATGATCCTCTCCAACGAGCCGGGCTATTACGCGCCGGGCCGGTTCGGCATTCGCATCGAGAACCTCGTCGTCGTCGAAGCGCGGGCCATTCGCCGGCGCCGAACGGAAGATGCTCGGCTTCGAGACGATCTCGCTCGCCCCGATCGACCTGCGCCTCGTCGAGCCGAAGCTCATGGACCGGGAAGAAATCGATTGGCTCGACGCCTATCACGCAAGGGTGCGCGAGACCGTGTCGCCGCTGGTCGACCGCGAGACGCGGGCGTGGCTGCGGCAGGCGACGCGGCGCATCGGGTGAGGCGGGCGTTCGAGGAGAGGCGGTTTCCTGCGCGCCGTCGTAAAGAGCTTTGCCTTCGCCACGCTCACGTCAGCGGGTCGATCCTGATGTCGGCGACGGCGAGACCGAGCCGCCGAGTGTCCTGGCTGCCGCCGAGCTCGTACGGGCAGAACATCGTTGGCGTGTGCAGGGTGACGATAGTGTAGTCGCATCGGCTGAGGGGCGCATCGAAAGCCAACCAGGACGCGCCTTCCGCATCCCGCTCCACCGTGTGAGCGACCTCAAGATCCTCGACCCGCACCGAGAGGCTTTCGGGGCTTGCGCCCGGCGCCAGCGCCACAATCTGAACGGCCACTCTCGCCCGCTCCCCGACGAAGGGAATGAGGATTTTCGGGCGCGGGCTGGGACCGGACCAACGGAACGGGCGGCCATGGCGCTCGAGGGCGTGCCAATCGAGCCCGCGCGGGTCGCCCGTCTGCTCGATGACCGCCGGCGCCGACAACGGGCGCAACGGCGGCCGATCCAGGCCCCGGCTAGCGCGATTGACGTCGAACAATTGGCCCTTTTCAAAGAGGGAGACGTCCGGCTGGCGAATAGACATGAATCGCCCCGCGCCTTTGGAAATCTCGACGAGGCGCTCGAGGTCTCCGTCGCCTCGCTCCAAGGCGCGAAGCATCGCGCGCTGCTCGTCGGCGGATTGCCGCAGATACGAGAGATAGCGATGGCTCGACGCGAATTTGTGCACGGTCACGCGACCTGTGGAGGCGAACCGCAGGCCAGCCCGCGCCGCGCGCAACAGAAAATCGCAGTCGACCGGAGCCGCGATCGCGCGCGGATCGCGCCAGGCGCCGATTCGCCCGACGACGTTGCGCCGGTGGGCGAACGAGGACGGGGGAAAAAAATGCTCAAGCGCCGCCTCGCTTTCGGCGAACATGCCGGTCACCCAGTAGATTTCGCTGCCCGGCGGGCCGTAACAGATGCAACCGCTGACCGCGAAATCGGCGCCTTCGTCGCGTTCTGTCAGGGCGCGCAGCTCAGCCAGATGGTCGGGCGCCCATATGTCGTCATGGCCGATGTAGCAAATCCACGCGCCGCGCGCGCATTGAAGGCCTTCGTTATTGGGAAGGCTCTGGCTGCCGCTGTTGCGCGGCAGATTGCGCCAGGTGATGCGCTCCGATTTGAATGAGGCGACCGCCTCCTCGGTGCAATCGTTGCAGCCGTCCCCGACGACGATCAGCTCGTAGGCGCAGCACGTTTGGCGCAGCACCGATTCGATTGTCGGTATGAGATGTCGGCCGCGGTTATAGGTCGCCAATACGACGGAGAAGAGGGGATCAGCGGCCATCGAAGACGTAGGGGATGCGCGGGTCGCCGTACGGCAACCGCGCCTTGTCCGGAAAGGCGCGATCATACGCCTTGGTGGGCAGGTTGATGAAATCCGCCGTCTCGGCGCCGGCGTTTCGCACACCGTGAACGACCAAGGGCGGAACGCGCACGAGGCAGGGCTGGCGCGCGCCGACGTGAAAGACGTTGAGGCGGTTGGCGGTGCGGCTGCCCGGCCGCAGGTCGTAGAGAACGATTTCGAAGCGGCCCACGGCAAAGGCGAGACGATCGTGCTGATGGCGATGATAGACCCAGGCGCGGATCGAACCGGGCGCCGCGACCACCTGATAGACATGGACGATGGGCTCGATCGGGCCGTCGCGTGTTGTCAGCACCTCGAACAGCGACCCGCGCGCGTCGGCGTTGCCGAGGAGCGGGGTCGCGGTGACGCCGTCAATGATGTCCAGGGGATTGACCGCGGCGTCGGCGGATGAGGCGGGAGCCGGCGGTTTGGGAGGATCGGGCGCGAAATCGTCCAAGCCAAGGCCGAGGCTGGGATAAACGCATGTGAACGCGGGGACAATCATTGCGTGGCGCCTATGGCTCTGCGGACGGTTCCGGATCGGGACGAAACGGGCACATTCGTCAACCGACATTTCGGGATAGCGGGGGAAATTAACATAGGCGCCGGCGGGCTTCCACATTCTGCGCAAGACGATCGTACGGCGCTTGGACCCAACTGCGTTCGCGCTGCGTCGCAAGAACCCAGCGTCGACGAGCCTGAGCGCGATCGCTGGACGGATCGACGCGGCGCTCATTTACAGGCGCACGCCCTCCGCCGCCGCCTTCAAGATCTCGGCGCTCCGCTTCAGCGCGGCGGCCTCGCCGGCGTCGAGATGCGGCATGAACGTCGCCAGCACGCCCCCGGCGCCCAGCACGCGCGGCAGCGACAGGGCGACATCGCGCACGCCGAGGCATTCGGCCATCGACATCGAGCAGGTGATCAGCGCCCGCTCGTCGCCCTGAATGACCTGAGCCATCCGGGCGAGGCCGCCCCCGACGCCGAACCAGGTCCCCCCTTTGCCCTTGATCATGTCGTAGGCGGCCCGGCGCACCGCCGCGTCGATGCGGCTACGGTCGGCCTCCGTCAATTCCCGGCCCATCTGGCGGGCGGCTTCGTCAACCGACATGACGCCGGCCACGGCGCCTGACCAGTGCAGCACCTCGCTGTCGCCATGTTCGCCGAGCACGCGCGCATCGATGTAGGCCGGGCTGATTCCGAGATGGGCGGCGAGCAGCGTGCGGAACCGCGCCGAGTTCGATGATGGTGCCGGACCCGATCACCCGCCGCGCCGGCAGCCCGTGTCGGGCCGCAAGGACGGTCACAAATTGCGTCATGACGTCGACGGGGTTCGAGGCGACGAGGAAGATGGTGTCCGGCGCCGCCGTCAGCACAGCCGGCACGATTTCGGCAAAGATCGCGGCATTGCGCGACAGCAGGTTCAGCCGGCTCTCCCCGGGTTTCTGGCTGGCCCCGGCCGCAAGCACGACAATGCCGGCGCCGTCGAGATCGGCCGTCTCCCCGGCGCGCACGCGAATGGGATAGGACCAAGGCGTGGCGTCGAGAATGTCGTGCGCCTGGGCCACCGCCAAATCCGCGTTGCGATCGACGAGCACGATCTCCGAACCGACGCCGCGCATCGTCATTGCGTAGGCGGCGGTGGCGCCGACCTGCCCGGCTCCGACGATCCCGATCTTCATGCGATTGCTCCTCTATCTGCAAGCGGGGCGTTCCCACGGGGACCCGCAAACATGCTGCGGGCGAAGCGGCGCGTCGGACGGGGCCAGCCGACAGGCGTGGGAATCGGTTTGGCGCTTTGACCCCGTAGTGGAAAAGTGTGGAAAAAATTGGCGGGTGGGAAGTCCGGCAAAGGGGGAAATGCGCTTTTCGATCGGATCGCGCGTCAACGACGGGCGACAGGGCTCGGGCGATGAGAAGGGGTTGGTCGCGCGCCTTGGCGTCAGCCCCGCAAGGTTCTCATGTGCGCGATCAGCCCCGCGGTCGAGGGATCGAGCACGCTCAAATCCGCGCTTTGGTCGGCGACGATGGGGGCGAGGCGCGAGGCGAGCTCCTTGCCGAGTTCCACGCCCCATTGATCGAACGGGTTGATGTCCCAGATCGCCGCCTCGACGAACACCTTGTGCTCGTAAAGGGCGATGAGGCGACCGAGCGCGCGCGGCGTGAGCTGGGCGTACATGAGGGTCGAAGACGGCCGGCCGCCGGGAAAGGTCTTGTGCGGGGCGAGGCGCGCCGCCTCCTCGGCGCTGGCGCCTTGGTTGGCGGTGATCGCCTCCGCCTCGGCGCGCGTGCGCCCGCGCATCAGGGCTTCCCCCTGCGCCAGGCAATTGGCGAGGAGCAGGTCGTGGTGGCGCCCGTCGGCGTGGTTCGGCGTCGCGGCGACGAGAAAGTCGATCGGGACGATTTCCGTGCCCTGGTGCAAGAGCTGGAAAAAGGCGTGCTGGCCGTTGGTGCCGGGCTCGCCCCAGATGACGGCGCCCGTCGCCCGGTCGACGGGGGCGCCGTCGCGCCTGACGCTTTTGCCCTCGCTCTCCATCTGCAGTTGCTGAAGGTAGGCGGGAAAGCGGGCGAGGCGCTGGTCGTAGGGGATGACGGCTTGCGCGGCGCAGCCGAGCACGTCGCGGTTCCACACGCCGAGGAGCCCCATCAGCGCCGGAATGTTCTTCTCGAGCGGCGCCTCGCGGAAATGCCGGTCGACGTCGTAGCCGCCTTGCAGGAATTCGAGGTAATGCTCGGGGCCGATGGCGATGGCGAGCGGCAGGCCGATGCTCGACCAGATCGAATAGCGCCCGCCGACCCAGTCCCAGAAGCCGAAGACGCGGCTCGCCTCGACGCCGAATTCGGCGACCTTGTCGAGCCGCGTCGAGACGGCGGCGAAATGGTCGACGACCGCGCCTTCGCCCAGCGCGTGAACGATCCAGGCGCGCGCGGTCTGCGCGTTGGTCATCGTCTCCTGGGTGGTGAAGGTCTTGGAGGAGACGATGAAGAGGGTGCGGGCGGGATCGAGCCCGCGCAGCGTGTCGGCGATGTCGGCGCCGTCGACGTTGGAGACGAAATGGGCGCGCAAGGTGCGCCGGCGCGAAGGGCCCGAGCGCGCGGGCCGCCATCGCCGGACCGAGGTCCGAGCCGCCGATGCCGATGTTGACCACGTCGGTCATCGGTTGGCCGAGGGCGCCGCGCAGGCGCCCTTCGCGCACGTCGGCGGCGAATTCGAGCATCTTGGCGCGCTCGGCCTCGACGTCGGGCATGACGTCGTGACCGTCCAAGAGAACCGGCTCGCCGGAGAGATTGCGCAGCGCGGTGTGCAGGGCGGCGCGCCGTTCGGTCGAATTGACGCGCTCGCCGCGGAACATGGCGTCGCGCTTGGCCTCGACCCCGGCGGCCTCGGCAAGCCGGATCAGCAGGGGAAGCGTCGCCGCGCCGATCCGCTGCTTCGAATAGTCGTAGAGGAGATCGTCGAGGACGACGCGAAAACGCTGGAAGCGCTCGGGGTCGGCGGCGAATTCGGCGCCGATCGAGCGGGTGAGAACGTCGCCGCGATGGTCGGCGAGCTCGGCGAAGATGGCGGAAAGCGCTGCCTGCGTCATGGATCTTTCCCTTTTCCGTCCGGCGCTCTATGCGTTCGGCCAACCCGCCGAGTGTGCTTCATATGCCGCCTCAATTGCAATTGCGAGACATGCGTCTGACGCTCGGCGGCGCGCCGCTGCTCGAAGGCGCGGAATTGACCATTTCGCCGGGCGATCGAATCGCCCTCGTGGGACGCAACGGCTCCGGCAAGTCGACGCTGCTGAAGATTGCGGCCGGCGAGAGCCAGGCCGAAAGCGGCGTGCGCTTCGTCCAGCCGAACGTGCGGCTGCGGTATCTGCCGCAGGAACCCGATCTGACGGGTTACGCGACGACCCTGGATTTCGTGCTGAGCGGGCTCGGCGAAGAGGACAATCCCTATCGGGCGCGGGCGTTCATGGACGATCTCGGCGTCGACCCGCGCGCCGATCCGGCGCTTCTGTCCGGGGGCGAAGCGCGGCGGGCGGCGCTCGCCCGCGTCCTCGCCCCCGATCCCGATATTCTGCTGCTCGACGAGCCGACCAACCATCTCGACGTGGTGGCGATCGAATGGCTGGAGCGAGAACTGGCGCAGTCGCGCGCCGCCTTCGCGGTGATCAGTCACGACAGGCGGCTGCTCGCCGACCTCACCCGCGCCACGGTTTGGCTCGACCGGGGCCGCACCCGTCGACTCGACCAGGGCTTCGCCGCCTTCGAGGCCTGGCGCGACGCCAAGCTCGAGGAAGAGGAGATCGAACGCCACAAGCTCGATCGGCGCATCGTCGAGGAAGAGCATTGGATGCGCTACGGGGTCACCGCGCGGCGCAAGCGCAACATGCGCCGGGTCGACGAATTGGCGACGCTGCGGCGCGAGCGGCGCGAGGCGCGCCGCGCCCAAGGCGTCGCCACGATGATCGCGCAGGAGGCGAAGGCCTCGGGCGCTCTGGTGATCGAGGCGGAAAAGATCGGCAAGTCCTACGGCGACAGGGCGATCGTGAAGGATGTTTCGCTGCGGGTGATGCGCGGCGACCGGGTCGGAATTGTCGGGGCCAACGGCGTTGGCAAAACGACGCTGATCAATCTTCTCACCGGCAGGCTTGCGCCCGATTCGGGCGCCGTGAGGCTCGGCGCCAACGTGGCGATGGCGAGCCTCGACCAACGCCGCGCCTCGTTGTTGCCAACGACGACGCTGGTCGATGCGCTGACGGGGGGCGGCAGCGATTTTGTCGCGGTCAATAACGAGCGCAAGCACGTCATTGGCTACATGAAGGACTTTCTGTTTTCCCCCGACCAGGCGCGCACGCCGATCGGCAAGCTGTCGGGGGGCGAGCGCGGGCGCCTGATGCTGGCGCGGGCCCTCGCCCAACCCTCCAATGTGATGGTTCTCGACGAACCCACCAACGATCTCGACATCGAGACGCTCGATCTGCTGCAGGAGTTGCTCGGCGACTACCCCGGGACCCTTCTTCTCGTCAGCCACGACCGCGATTTTCTCGACCGGGTCGCCACGTCGGTGATCGTCAGCGAGGGCGAAGGCCGCTGGCGCGAATACGCCGGCGGGTACTCCGACATGGTGGCGCAGCGCGGCTACGGCCTGTCGGGGCCGCCGGCGATCGAGGCGCCGAAGCCGGAGAAGGGGGCGCCGCGGGAGGCGCCGCGCCCGTCGACCAAGCGCAAACTGTCGTTCAACGAAAAACGCGCGCTGGAGGCGCTGCCCGGCAGGATCGAGGCCCTGCAAGCCGAAATCGCCGCGCTCGAGGGCGCGCTCGGCGACGCTGGGCTGCACGCGCGCGATCCGCAGAGGTTCGATCGAACGACAAAAGCCTACGCCGCCAAGCGCGCCGAACTCGAGGCGGCCGAAGACGATTGGCTGGCCCTGGAAATCCTGCGCGAGGACATCGAGGGGTAGCGGCGCGCGCTTCAGGGCGCCAGCGCGGCTTCGACGATCCCGGCGAAGTAAGCCATGCCGTAAGGCAGCGCCGCGTCGGCGAAGTCGTATGCGGGATGATGCAGGCCGGCGCTGCCGCCGTTGCCGATCCAGATGAACGCGCCCGGCCGCGCCTCGAGCATGAAGGAAAAGTCCTCCGCGCCCATCACCGGGGGAATCTCGGTCAGCACATGATCCGCGCCGGCGACCTGGCGGGCGACCGAGGCGGCGAAATCGGTCTGAGCGGGAGGATTGAGGGTGGGGGGATAACTGCGGACGTAGTCGATGTCGGCGCTGACCCCTGAGGCGGCGGCGGTTCCGGCGACGATCTCGCGAATGCGTCGTTCCGCAAGGTCGCGCGTCGCCGGCAATAGGGTGCGCGTGGTGCCTTCCAGTTCGGCGGTTTGGGGCAAGACGTTGTTGGTCGAGCCGGCGGAAAAGCGGGCGATCGAGACGACGCAGGAATCGAGGGGATCGACGTTTCGCGAGGCGATCGTCTGCAGCGCGGTCACGATCTGGGCGCCCGCGACGATCGAATCGACGCATTGATTCGGGAACGCGGCGTGGCCGCCTTTGCCTTCGAGGCGAATGATGAAGAAGTCGGCGGAAGCCATCAGCGGACCTTTGCGAATGGCGAAGACGCCGATCGGCACGTTGGGCGCGTTGTGCATGGCGTAGACTTCCTCGATCGCGAAGGCCTCGAACAGGCCGTCGTCGATCATGGCCCGGGCGCCCCCGCCGCCTTCCTCCGCGGGCTGGAAGATGACGATGGCCGCGCCGGAGAAATCGCGGGTGCGGGCGAGATGGCGCGCCGCCCCGAGCAGCATCGCGGTGTGTCCGTCATGGCCGCAGGCGTGCATCTTGCCGGGAACGCGGGAGCGGTAGGGAAGGTTGGTCATCTCCTCGATCGGCAGCGCGTCCATGTCGGCGCGAAGGCCGATGGCGCGCGCGCTTTCGCCCTTGCGCCCCTTGATGACGCCGACGACGCCGCTTCTGCCGATCGCGGTCCTGACTTCGTCGCAACCGAACTCGCGCAGGCGATCGGCGACGAATTGGGCGGTGCGCGGCAGATCGTAAAGAAGCTCGGGATTGGCGTGCAGATCGCGCCGCCAAGCTTGTGCGTCGGCGACGAGTTGGCGAATGGCGGGATCGATGGGCATCGGCGCCCCTTTGTTGACGGGCCGAAAAGACCCCACCGCGGCGGCGGCGTCAATCCTCGGGCGCGCGCCGCTTGCGATGGAGGAGAAAGACCGCCTGTTCGCCCAAGAGGTTCCACGTCCAGGTCGGCAAGGCGAGCTGCAAAGGGTTGCCGTGCCGATCGAGCGCGACGCTGCGATCGATGGCGGCGCCGATTTCGCCGGCCAGGGCGACGAAATCGGCAATCGTGCAGAGGTGAATATTGGGCGTGTCGTACCAGGAATGGGAAAGGCTCTGCGTCACGGGCATGCGGCCTTTGAGGGCGAGCTGGGCGCGCACCCGCCAATGGCCGAAGTTCGGCACGGAAACGATCGCGCGCTTGCCGATGCGCAGCATATGTTCGAGCACGAAACGTGGCCGCCGGGTCGCCTGCAGGGTCTGCGACAGGATGACGTAGTCGAAGGAATCGTCGGGATAGTCGACAAGGTCGGCGTCCGCGTCGCCCTGGACGACCGAGAGGCCTTTGGCGACGCATTCGTTGACGCCGCTTTGCGACAGTTCGACGCCGCGCCCGTCGACGGCGCGACTGTCGCGAAGGAGCGCGAGCAATTGGCCGTCGCCGCAGCCGACGTCGAGCACGCGCGAGCCCGGTTCGACCATTTCAGCCACGACGAGGAGGTCGACGCGGGGCGCGGAAGCTTGCTTCAACATCAGGAGCGCCGGGTTTCGGTCGTTAGGGAATGCCGCGGGCGCGCGCGGCGGCGTCGATGAAGCCGCGGGTCGTGGCGAGGAGTTCGGGAATGTCGAGCAGGAACGCGTCGTGGCCGCGGTCGGTCTCGATTTCGACGAAGGACACCGAGGCGCCGCCCGCGTTGAGGGCGCGGACCAGTGCGCGCGAATCGCTGGTCGGGAACAGCCAGTCGGAGGTGAAGGAGACGACGCAGAAGCGCGTCCGGGAGCCGCGGAAGGCGTTGACCAGCGCGCCGCCGTAATCGGCCGCCAGATCGAAGTAGTCCATCGCGCGGGTCATGTAGAGATAGGAATTGGGGTCGAAGCGCTCGACGAAGATCGTGCCCTGGTGGCGCAGGTAGCTTTCGACCTGGAAATCCGCGTCGAAGGAGAAGGTGCGCACGGCGCGGTCCTGGAGATTGCGGCCGAAGCGGCGGTGCAGCGCGCTCTCCGAGAGGTAGGTGATGTGAGCCGCCATGCGCGCGACGGCGAGGCCTTTGGCCGGCCGGGCGCCCTCGGCGAGGTAGCGCCCGGCGCGCCAGTCGGGGTCGGCCATGATCACCTGGCGGCCGACTTCGTGAAAGGCGATGTTCTGGGAGGAATGGCGCGCCGCGGTGGCGATCGGCAACGCGCTGAAGACGCGGTCGGGGTAGCTCGCCGCCCATTGCAGCACCTGCATGCCGCCCATGGAACCGCCCGCGATGCAAAACAGAGACTCGATGCCGAGATGATCGATGAGCATGGCCTGAGCGCGCACCATGTCGCCAATTGTGACGACGGGGAGATCGAGGCCGTAGGGCTCGCCGGTGGCGGGATTGAGGGAAGCGGGGCCGGTGGTGCCCATGCAGCCGCCGACGACATTGGCGCAGATGACGAAAAACCTGTCGGTGTCGAGTGGCCGGCCCGGCCCGACCATCGTCTCCCACCAGCCGTCGCGCCCGGTGACGGGATGGCGGCTGGCGGCGTGCTGGTCGCCGGTCAGGGCGTGGCAGACGAGGATCGCGTTGCTCTTGGCGGCGTTGAGCGTTCCATAGGTCTGGTAGGCGATGGTCAGCGGAGCGAGGTCGACGCCGGCCTCCATCGTCAAAGGACGATCGGACCCAAGGCGGAGGACGAGGCTATGGGGGGCGTCGGCCTCGCTCGCGGCGGCGGGCCTCGACAATGCGGCGGCTTCAGCCAAGACGACCCTGCGGAATGTGCACAATAGCCTCGCCGGGAGTTCGATTTGGAGAACGAGGCGTTTGATATATCGAAATGCGCGGCGGCGCAAGGCGCATGCGGCGATGGGCGAGCGCGCCCTGGCGCGATGGGGCTCGGGCGTTAACAAGCCATTGACAATCTTGCAAGCTTTGCCGGCGAGGTAACGGATTTGTGGTCGTCGGGGCGATAGTCTCGAGGCGAGAAAAGCCCGAAAAGGGTATGGGAATTGGCATGAGCGACATAACGGCTTTAAACGGCGTGGAGCCGTTGGATCCGTACTGTGTGGGCGAGGTCCGGCGGTCGGGTCGTGTTTGGCGGAGCTGGCTCCGAGGGGTCGCGCTCGGTTTGGCGGCGGTGGCGGCGGCGGTCGGCGTCTCGGCTCTCGCGCCGGGGTCAACAAGCGCGCCGGGCCAGGCGTCGCGGCTCGGCGCGGCGACGCCGTCGAGCGAAGTCGTCGACCCGAGTCTCGCGCCGCTCTTTGCTTTGGAGGGTTCTGAGGGCGCGCAGGCGCGATATGAAGCCCGGATCGATCGGACGACCGGGGCGCGGCGCGACACCGTGAGCCTGGGCGCGCTAGACGGCGCGGCGCCGGCGTTGCGGATCGAGATGTGGCGCAACGCGAGCGGCCGGCTGGCGGGCAGCCTATTCGTCGAAATCGCCGAGGAATTGGCCGCGTTTGGCTCCGCGGTCGAGCGGCTCGGGGCTTCGCAAACGCTGGCGAGTTCGCAAGGGCCGGTCGAATGGGCGGATCTGCGATTGGCGGGGGCGCGCGCTCAGCGGAGTTGCATCGGGTTTCGCTCGGTCACGGGCGTCGGCGGGGGACTGCGCGGCGTCGCCTGCGCCGCGACGGGTGGAAAGATCGACGCGGCGGGCCTGAACTGCCTCATCGATCGCCTTGCGCTGACGCGGGCCGGACGCGGGGCGGGGCCGGGCGACATCGTGAGGAGCCCCGGCGTTCGTCGGCCGACGTGCAGGGCCGCAATCGGCTGATCGCGGCGCCGTTCAAGCCGGCGCGCGCTGAAGTTCGGCGAGGATGGCGTCGCCCATCTCCTGCGTCGAGGCGAGGCGGCAACCCTCGGCGCGGATGTCGGCGGTTCGCAAGCCGCTGTCGAGAACGCGGGCGATGGCGGCGTCGAGACGGTCGGCGGCGGCGTCGAGGCCGAAGGAATAGCGCAGCGCCATGCCGAACGAGGCGATCATGGCGATCGGATTGGCCAGGCCCTTGCCGGCGATGTCGGGCGCGGAGCCGTGCACCGGCTCGTAGAGCGCCTTGCGTTTGCCGGTCTTGGGGTCGAGGTCGCCGAGCGAGGCGGAGGGCAACATGCCGAGCGAGCCGGTGAGCATCGAGGCGATGTCGGAGAGCATGTCGCCGAAAAGGTTGTCGGTGACGATGACGTCAAATTGCTTGGGCCAGCGCACGAGCTGCATGCCGAGGGCGTCGGCAAGCTGATGGTCGAGTTGGACGTCGGGGAATTCCCGGTTGTGGAGCGCGGTGACCACTTCTCGCCACAACACGCCTGACATCATCACGTTGCGCTTGTCCGACGAGGTGACCTTGTTCATTCGCTTGCGGGCGAGATCGAAGGCGACGCGACCGATTCGCTCGATTTCGAAGGTGTCGTAGACTTGGGTGTCGACGCCGCGCTTCTGGCCGTTGCCGAGATCGATGATCTGCTTGGGTTCGCCGAAATAGACGCCCCCGGTCAGTTCGCGCACGATCATGATGTCGAGGCCTTCGACGACTTCGCGCTTGAGCGAGGAGGCGTCGGCGAGCGCGGGATAGCAAATGGCGGGGCGCAGGTTGGCGTAGAGGCCGAGGTCCTTGCGCAGCCGCAGCAATCCGGCCTCGGGACGCACGTCGTAGGGTACGCCGTCCCATTTTGGCCCGCCCACCGCGGCGAGCAGCACGGCGTCGGCGGACGCAGCGAGCGCCATGTCGGCGTTGCTGATGGCGCTTCCATGCGCCTCATAGGCGCACCCGCCGACGAGACCCTTCTCGATCTCGAAATGGGCGAGGCCGGCGCGCGAGAAATAAGCGATGAGTTTTTCCACTTCGGCCATGACTTCGGGGCCGATGCCGTCGCCGGGAAGAAGCAGGAGCGTGTAGGTGGCCATGGGGCGTCGCCGCTTTCGCATACGTGAGGACCGGATTGGTTCCGGCCACGACAGGGACGGCGGGCCGCGCTCGCCCCGCCAACGGCAGGCTTGCTAGACGATTTTCGAGCCGCGGAAAAGCGGGTTCGGTCTGAAAAACGCCGGCGCCGGCTGGCGCCGGGGAGCGCCGGGGCTATGATGGCGCCGGGGCTCGCTTGCGGGCCGTTATCGAGGGCGCGCGAATTCGGTGACGACGATCAGCAATACGACGGCGGACGCGTTCGTCAAACGGCCGCCGCGCGAGACGCGGTTCTTTCTGGTTCATGGGACCGACGAGGGCCTGATCCACGAGCGCGTGAAAGGCCTCGTCAAAGCGACGCTGGCGGGGGACGGCGACCCCCTCCGCCTGACTCGGCTCGAGGGCGATGCGGTGGCGCGCGATCCCGGCGCGCTGACCGACGAAGTTTACGCGATTTCGATGTTCGGCGGTTCCCGTGCGGTGTGGATTGAGGCGGGGGCGCGCGATCTCGTGCCGGCGGTGGCGCCGTTGTTCGCCCGTCCGCCACAGGACTGCGCGGTGATTGTCGAGGCGGGGTCGCTGAAGAAGGGAACGGGGCTGCGCACTGCTTTCGAAAAGGCGGACAACGCAGCGTCGATTGAATGCTACCCGGATGATAAGCGCGCGCTCGGGTCGCTGATCGAAGCGGAGGCGCGCTCCGCGGGTTTGGCGATAGCGCCGGAGGCGCGAGACTACCTGATCGGTCTGCTCGGGTCGGACCGCATGACGACGCGTGGAGAAATCGCCAAGCTGACGCTCTTTGCGCGCGGCAGGGAGAGGATCGAGGTCGAAGACGTCGAAGCGATCGTCGCGGAAGCCGCGCCCTCCAGCCTGGACGCGTTGATCGACGCCGCCTTGTTGGGGGACATGGCGGCGCTCGAGGCGAGCGCAACGCGTTATTTCGCGGACGGCGGCGAGGCGAGCGTGCTGGTGGTTCGGCTCGCCGCGCGTCTGACCTTATTACGCAGGCTGCGTCTGGATATGGAGCGGGGACGGTCGTTCGAAGCGGCGGCGCAGGCGCAAAACCTGCGCATTTCGCCGGCGGGTCGGAGCGCTTTGGCCAAGCAGGCCGAACGCTGGTCGTCGTCTACGTTAGGCAGGCGTCTCGCCGCGGTGTCGGCGCTCGGCGCGCGGGTGCGCCGCGATCCGCGTCTGGCGGATGTTTTGGCGACCCGAGCGCTATGGTCGTTGGCGTCCGGGTTGCGGGCGCGGGCGGAGCGGAACGCGTGAAGGCGCGCGCTATCGCGCGGGACGGCAGAGCCGACGGGAAAAGTCGTCGAGTTGCTCGAAATTATGAAACGCGATGCGGATTTCGCCGGACTCGCCGGTGTGGCGGATCGTGACCTTGTTTCCCAACGCGAGACCGAGCTTTTCTTCGAGCGCGCGCGTGTCGGCGTCGACGGGTTTGGCGACTTTGGCGGAGCGGCGCTGCGACTGCCCGGCGCGCTCGCCCAAGCGCTCGACGTCGCGCACCGTCAGGCCTTTGGCGACGATGCGGTCGGCGACCGCGTCCGGGTCGGCGACGGCGAGCAAGGCGCGAGCGTGGCCGGCGGAAATCGCCCCGGACGCAAGAAGCGCGCGACTGTGTTCGGGCAGATTGGTCAGGCGCATCGTGTTGGCGATATGGCTGCGGCTTTTGCCGACGATGCGGGCGATGTCGGCGTGGGCGTAGCCGTAATCGGCCGCGAGTTGCTGGTAGCCGTTGGCCTCTTCGAGGGCATTGAGATCGGCGCGTTGGACGTTTTCGACAATGGCGATTTCCAGCGCCTCGCGATCGCCGGCTTCCACAATGAGGATCGGCATTTCGTGCAGGCCGGCGCGCTGAGCGGCGCGCCAGCGGCGCTCGCCGGCGATGATCTCATAGGCGTCGGCGACGCGGGGGATCGGCCGCACGAGGACGGGCTGGATGACGCCGCGCTCGCGGATCGAGGCGGCGAGCTCGTCGAGTTCGTCGTCGGGGAAGGCTTTGCGCGGATTGCGAGGGTTGGGGTGCAGGAATTCGATCGGGGTCTTGCGAGCGCCGCCGCGCGCGGCGGGCGTCGCCTCTTGCTCGGCGTCGCCGAGGAGCGCCGCCAAACCGCGCCCAAGACGCGGGCGATGATCGGCGTGGCGGGCGGCGTCGTCTGCCATCGAAAGCTCCTGGGGAACGGGCGGCGGGCGGGTCAGGCGGCGCTCCAGCGTCCTTCGCGTTGAATGACCTCGGAGGCGAGTTTCAAATAAGCTTGGCTGCCCGCGCATTTGAGATCGTAAAGCAGCACGGGCTTGCCGTGCGATGGGGCCTCGGAGACCCTGACGTTGCGGGGGATCACCGTGTCGTAGACTTTGTCGCCCATGAAGGCGCGCACATCGGCGACGACCTGGCCGGCCAACGAATTGCGCGGGTCGAACATGGTGAGGACGATGCCGTGGATGGTCAACGCGGGATTGAGGGATCGGCGGACCTGATCGACGGTTTTGAGCAATTGGGAAAGACCCTCGAGGGCGAAGAATTCGCACTGCAGGGGAACCAGGACGGCGTCGCCGGCGGCAAGCGCGTTGATCGTGAGGAGGTTGAGGGAGGGCGGGCAGTCGATCAGGACGTAGGTGATCCCCTCGGCGGCGTTGTCATGGGCAAAGAAGGTCTTGATGGCGTTCTTGAGCTTGTGGGAGCGGTCGGCATGTCCGGAGATCTCGAGTTCGACGCCGAGCAAGTCCATTGTCGAAGGCGCGATCAATAGCCGCGGCACGGCGGTCGGGGTGATGATTTGGGCGACGTGTTGGCCATGGAAGCGGTGGTCGGGCTGGAAGATCTCCGGGGCCTGTTGGCTGCGGTACGCAGTGCGGGCGAGAAGGGCTTGCAGATCACCCGATTCAAAGGTCTCGGCGAAATGAATGCCGAAGAGCTGCGCAACTACGGCGGAGAGAATGTGATCGCAGTCCGGGTCGACGCGACGATGGAGGAGGGCTGGTTCTACGAGGGCGCCGGCATCTATCGCCACGTCTGGCTGGTAAAGACGGCTCCTCTCCACGTCGCGCCGTGGGGCATGTACGTGACCAGCGCGGTCGACGGCGATTCCGCCGACGTCACGGCCCGCACGAGCGTCGCCAACGAGGGTACGTTAGGCCACGTTCTCCATCGAGCAGAGCATCGTGGACGCGGACGGACAGACCGTCGCCACCGCGCGGACGGGGAAGCTCTCCCTCGCCGCGGGGGCCGCCGGGGAATTCCCATGCACCCTGAGAGTCGGGCATCCCCGGCTCTGGTCGCTCGAGGCGCCCGTCCTGCACAAGCTCCTGACGACCGTCCTCAGGCAGGGAGTCGTGGTGGACCGCATCACGACCCCCTTCGGCATACGCTCGATCCGGTTGACCAGACAACGGCTTCTGCTAAACGGCAAGCGTGTCGAGTTGCAGGGCGCAAACGTTCATCAGGACAGCGCGGGCGTCGGCACGGCGCTCCCGGACGCCCTCCAGGATTTCCGCATTTCGCGGCTGAAGGAGATGGGCTGCAACGCCTACCGGTGCTCCCACAACCCCCCGACTTCCTAGCCGCTCGACGCGTGCGACCGACTGGGAACGCTCGTCCTCGACGAGAACCGCCTGATGGGCACGAATGCGGCGCAGCTGACCCGCTCGAACGCATGATCCGGCGCGACCGCAACCATCCCTGCGTGGTCCTCTGGTCGCTCGGCAACCAGGAATGGGCCATCGAGGGCAACATCAAGGGCGCGCGCATCGCCTCGACGATGCAGGACTTCGC
>CAVWKL010000103.1:0-21614 GCA_963755075.1 uncultured Alphaproteobacteria bacterium | reverse complement strand
GGCGTCGAGCGCGATCATGAAGCTGGAGGCCGCGCATTATCCGGTGGGCGAAACCATGGCCTTCCGGTCGCTGAGTTCGCTTGCCGTCTGCTCGGCCTTCGTCCTGCCGGCGACGGGCCTGAAGGTTTTCGCCACGAAGAAAATCGGCGCCCATATCGCGCGCGGTCTTTCGCAATCGATCTCCCAGACGTTCACCGTCATTGCGCTCACCATGATGTCCTTGGCCGGGGTGACCGCGATCGGCTTTTCGGCGCCGTTGTTCGCGGCGCTGATTTCAATTCTCGGGCTCAAGGAGCGCGCCGATCCCGCGCGCCTGGGCGCTCTGGTCGCCGGATTCGTCGGGGTGCTGATCGTCACCCGGCCAGACGCGCAGACGTTCAACGTCGGCGCCCTCTTCGCGCTCGGCAACGCGCTGATGTACGGCAGCGTCACCGTCGCTGTCCGCTCGATGACCAAGACCGAGGGCACGTTGACGCTGCTGATGTGGCAGATGGTCACCGTCGCCGCGTTTCACTCGCTGCTCATCCTCCTCGGGTTCGTCTTGCCGACGCCGCTTGACTGCGCGATCATGATCGCAAGCGGCTTTGCCAATGTCGCGGCGCAATATCTCTGGACGAGGGCGCTGGGGCTGGCCCCGGCGACGGTCGTTTCGCCCTTTTACTACATGCTCTTGGTGTGGGCGCTCGCCATCGGCTACGTCGTCTGGGGCGATGTGGCCACGCCGTCTCTCGTCATCGGCTCGGGCGTGGTCGTTCTCTCCGGCCTTGCGCTGCTGCTGCGCGAAATGCGCCTGCAAGGGGCGGCGGCCGCGCGCTAAGCGGCGATGACGCGCGTCCGCGGGGGCTCATGCATCGCGTGGGCAAATTCGGCGGGAACGCCGAAATAGTAGCCTTGCGCCTCCATGCATCCCAACTTGCGCAGCTCCAGTAGCTGCGCCCGGGTCTCGACGCCTTCCGCAATCGTCGTCATGCCGAAACTCGCCGCCAGGTCGATGATCGCGCGAATGGTCGCCGCCGCTTCGTCGCGCTCGCCGAGCTTATGCACGAACTGCCGATCGATCTTGATCGTGTCGATCGGGTACATCTCGAGATAGCTCAGACACGAATATCCCGTGCCGAAATCGTCGATGGAAACGCCGACCCCCATCGCTCGAAGCTGTTTCAACTGGTCGACGACGCGCGGCCGATCCTTCATGAACATGGACTCGGTGATTTCGATCTGAAGCCGATGCGCCGCAAGCCCGGAGGCGACCAACGCCTCTTTGACGGTCTCGAAGAAATTTGTCGTTTCGAATTGCACCGGCGAGCAGTTCACGGCGACGTGCAAGTGGGCGGGCGCCTTGACGATGTCGGAGCAGGCCCGGTTCAGCACCCATTTGCCGATTTCGACAATCAAGCCGATGTCTTCGGCCACGGGGATGAATTCCGAGGGAGGGATTGTCGGGTGGTTGGGGCGCCGCCAGCGCACAAGCGCCTCGAAGCCCAAAGTCTCCTCTGTCGCCACCGCGTTGATCGGTTGATAGAAGACCTGCAATTCCCCATTCTCGATGGCGGACCGCAATCCGATCTCGATGTCGTGGCGCGCCTCGGCGGCATGCGTCATGGCGCGATCGTAAACGCGATAGGCGCCGCGTTCCGCCGATTTCGTCGAATAGAGGGCAAGATCGGCCGCCTTCATCACCTCGGCGGCGTTCTCGCCATCTTGCCGTCCGGCGATGCCGATCGTCGCCCCGATGGTCACCGTGGCGCGTTTGATCAAGTAAGGGTGCGAAAGCGCTTCGCACATTCGCGCCGCGAGCGCCGGCGATTCCCTTTCATAATCCGTCACGCGCTGGATCACGGCGAATTCGTCGCCGCCAAGGCGGGCGGCCATGTCGAATTCGCTGCGCAAAGCGCGCAGACGATCGGCGACGATCTTGAGCAACTCGTCGCCCGATGCGTGGCCATAGGTGTCATTGACGAACTTGAACCGATCGAGATCGACGATGTGCAACGCGAAATTGCTCTCCCAGACCGGAAAGGCGCAGAGTTCCTCCAACCTCTCTCTGAGGCTGAGGCGGTTTGGCAGGCCCGTCAGCGCATCGTGGCGCGAAATGTGGATAATCTCCCTCTCGAAGCGGTATCGGCGCAGGGCGACGCTAATCATCGCCGCGAAGGCGAGAACCGAAATCGCGGCGGCGGTGAAAATGTAAAAGGCGAAGCGGAGCCGCCAGCGCGGGTTGGCGTCGATATTGGGCAGGCGGACGACGATGTTCAGCGGATAGCCCTCGACCGGGCGCACCGAATTGACGGGACCGTCTTGCGTTTTCCAGGACATCCACCGCGATGGCGCGTACTCGTCCAGATCGCTGAATGGCCCGCCGATGGAATCGCGAAAAACTCCGCTGCCGGCGCGCACGAAATCATCATTGCCGACGAGCGCGAGGCCGCCGCCGGGACCGAGATCCATTTTCGTGAAATCACGGTCAAAATGGTCCGCGGCCAACGATATGACGACGATTCCGGAAAAGCGACCGTCGGCGTCGGTGAGTTTGCGAGTGAATTGGACCGTCCTCCGGCCGGAGGCGCGGCCGGTGACGACCTTGCTGATATAAAGTTCATCCCCTGCCGAGGACGCCTGCACCTTGAAATGCTCGCGATCGCTGAGATCGACCGGATTGGCGGGATATAATTCGGCGCTGCTGGAGATCATCCTGCCCTTGGCGTCGGTCACCGCGATCTGAACGGTCTCATTGTCGATGGTGTAGTCTTCGGCGAGAAGCGACGGCCAATTCGGCTTGTAATTGTCGTGTCTGTCGGCCCACTTCAGAAACTTGAGCGTCTTGTCGAGAGCGTTGACCGTGTTGATGACATTTTGCTCGAAGATCAACGCGAAATTGTCGGCGTCGCGAAGGGCCTGAAGCTGCAGCGCGCGGTGTTCTTGCGCGATGAGCGCCGCCGTGCCCAGCCAGACGATGCCGATCAGCGTGAGCCCGAATGCGACAACCGCTTGTCGAAACGGCAAGAGAACGCCGATCAACGCCGCGACAGAGCGGGAGCGGCCGCCGAGGCCCCCCTCATCCCGCGCTTGCCGCGACCGCTCGACGGCGGGCGAGATCGGCGCCACGGTTGCGCCAAGGGCTTTCGTAAACAAAATCTTCCTCGACTGTTCCCTTGCAGGCAATTTCCATAATGGCATCGGCAAGTTAACCGGAGATGGACAAATTGCCGCAGAGACTGGGCGCGGAAGCCCGCGCCTGATCCCGTCCGCCATAACCTTCTCGTCAATAGGCGTTCGCCAACGCGAAGATCATAGTTCAAGAGGCGCCGGTCCGATCCAAGCCAAACACGCTTGCGACGCGCAAACTTGCGAAGAAATAGCCTCGCCTTGCCGCGATCGGCGGCGGACGAATTGCAATCGCGCGACGCCGCCGGCCGCCGCGATCATGGACAGTAGGCGCCCGCCCGACCGAGTATTCACGCGCGCCGACCGCAGGGCGCCGGATGCGCTTGGCCGCGGGCGCTCGCCCGCCGCCGAACTTTATCTCCGTCCATTCATTCAACGGTAATCAACAGCTATGGTTAAGACGCGCCGCAGAAGAAATTCACTTAACTTTTAGCTCGGGAAGATATAAATCAACAATAACGGTACAATTCGCGCCGAGAGCGGCATCGGATCAAGGGAATGTCGATGTCGAAGCAACCGAACGTTCTTTGCCGACCGATCCAAGACGACGATATCGACGCGGTCATCGCTTGCCTGCAACGCGGATTTCCCGATCGTCCGAGACGCTATTGGGAACGTGCGCTCGAACGGATGGCGCGACGCCCGGCGATCGAGGACTATCCGCGCTACGGCCACGCCTTGGTCGTCGACGGACAAATCGTCGGCGTGCTGCTGCAGATTTTTTCGCCGCGCGATGCGGCCGCCGGCGCTGGCGTACGCTGCAACCTCTCGAGTTGGTGCGTCGACAGAGAACACCGCGCCCACTCGCTGATGCTGCATATGACGTCCGTGAAGCGCCCGGAGGTGACCTACGTCAATATTTCGCCGGCTGAGCACACCCGCAAGACGATCGAGGCTCTCGGTTTTCGTCGCTTTGCGCAAGGACGAATGATCGCGGCGCCGATCCTGTCGGCGCGGCGACGCGATCTTCGCGTCGTCGCCTTCGCCCCGCACGGACCCGAGGCGGCCCTTCTTACGCCGTTCGAGCGCCAAATTCTCAGCGAGCACGCGGCGATGGGATGCCGTGCGCTGGTCTGCGTGGAAGACGGCCTCGCCTATCCCTTCGTCTTTCAACCGCGAACGATTCTGCGCAATCTCGTTCCCTGCGCGCAACTGATCTATTGCCGCGAGCTGAGCGCGTTCGTCCGGTTCGCCAATGCGATCGGGCGATACCTGCTGTTCCGCAGCGGGCCGATCTGCGTTGTCGATGCGATGGAGCGGTTGCCGGGACTGGTCGGCTGGTTTGTCCGCGGACGCATTCCGCCGAAATACTTCAAGGGACCGGCGCCGCCGCGCCTCGGCGATCTCGCCTACACGGAATTGGTCGTCCTGGGCCCATAGCGTCTCGGCGAGCGAGGGTCGGCCGACCGGGCGCTCACCTCAGGTCTCGGAGCATCAGGAACAGGGCGTGCGGATTGGTCACGAGATAGCGCATGGCCAGCCGCTGCGGCTCGAGACAGACCCGGAACGGCCATTCCATGCCGATTCGTTGCATCCACCGCGGCGCGCGCGGCTTCGCCAACGACAGGAAGTCGAACAGCCCCCCGGCCGTCTTGACGATCGCGACGCCCTTCAACGCGTCGAGGTTGCGGACGCAGAATCGCTGCTCCAAGGGAACGCCGAGCGAAACCCAAAGCACGTCGGGCTTCAGCCGAACGATCTCTTCGACGATCGCCGCCTCCTCGCCGGGCGCGAAGTAGCCGTTGCGCCGGCCGACGATCCGCAATCCGGGATAGGCGGCGAGCGTAGCCTCGACCGCCCTGCGATTCACCTCTTCCGCGGCGCCCAACATATAAAAGCTGACGCCGGCCTGGGCGGCCAGCCGCGCCACCGCCGGAAAGAGATCGGTGGTCGCGACCCGCTCGGGCAGCGGATTGGCGCAGAGGTAACGCGACAGGAGAACCAAGGGCTGGCCGTCGGCGTTCACCGAATCGGCCGATAGGATCGCTTCCTTCAGCTCGCGATCCTGCGCGCACAGCGAAATGACTTGACCATTGAGCGAGGTCGAATAGATCGGCCGCGTCGCCCTGGCGCGCTCGGCGCTGCGGCAGTAGTCGATGAAGGCGTGCGCGGTTTCCTGGATGTCGACGGCGTCGACCGGAAACGGACCGACGCGCACCACTCGCCGCCTTTCCGGCTTCGATTTGCGCGCCGCCAATTGCATCGCTCCGCTCCACTCCCTTGCGAGAGAGAGCAAAGCGCAAGTCGCGGGCCTCCCGATTTGGGACACCGGCCCGTTCTTTCGCGCCCGTGAGCGATGGAGCGGCGCGCCCGGGCGGCGCAACGCGCGCGCCGGGAGCGGAAAGGCAGGTCGCGGCGGCGTCCGGGAATGAGGCGTCGGCGATGGCACGCTTCTTTCATGGCCGCAGCGCCTTATGCCCGCCAATGTCCCACGCCGGGGCGCCGGACGACGGAGGTCGAATGCCAAACGAGGTGCAGGACATCGTTGGCTTCGCGCCGAGCGGGCCGCCATTTCCCGCCGCGGCGCCGGACGACGACCGCCCCAGTTCGCCCTTCGACCGCGCCGACGGTCTTCTGGCGAGTTTGCGGCGCAGGATTTCGTCGCGATTGGCGCGCCATCTCGCGCTCGAACGCCGACGGCTCGTCAGCATCGCCCCGATGGTCAGCTTCACCTTCGACGACGCCGCCACGAGCGCCGGCGCGGCGGGCGCCGAACGGCTGGAGGAAATGGGCGGTCGCGGAACCTATTACATCGCCTCAGGCCTCATCGGGCGCAAGGATTGCGGCTACGCCCTGATGGACCGCGAAGGCCTGCGCGCGCTCCACCGCAAGGGTCACGAAATCGGCCTTCACGGCCACCTCCACCTGGCGGCGGGCGATTTTTCCGCGCAAGGATTTCGCGACGATCTGCAGCGGAACAGGGAGTGGCTGGAAGCGATCGACGACGGCGTCCGTCCGACCAATTTCGCCTTCCCCTACGGCCTCGCCTCGTTCGCCCGCAAGCGCCAGCTTTACGGGCTTGTCGCCTCGAGCCGCGGCGTCGCGCCCGGCGTCATGGCGGGCGACTTCGATCCGCAGTTTCTGCGTTGCGTCGAACTCGCCGACCAAAGGCTGACGCCCGAGCGGCTCGCCGGGTATCTCGACGCCGCGCGCCGCTCGACCGGCTGGCTGATCTTTTGCTCGCATGACATTGCGGCCGCGCCGACGCCCTTCGGCTGCACGCTCGGACTGTTTCAACGCGCGCTCGACGGCGCGGCGTCGCGCGGGCTCGAAATCGTCACCATCGCCGCGGGACTGGCGCGCAGCCGCGCGGTTGGGAGGAGCGCGGTTTGGGCGAATGAGGCAACCGAATCGAAACTTTCATAACGCGAATATCGCGAGGGGGCCCGCGGACCCGGCGAATCGGGGAACGCAGCGAACCCTCTTGCCGCTTTTGACGGATAATGGGTGGGAAAGCGAAACGCGTGGTCGCCGCCAGGAACACGAATGAGGACACGGACCCCGTCGAAGGGGCTTCGACTGTCGCGCGCGCGCAGTTCGACGCGACCAGCCGCTTGTCGCCCCAGCCCCTGGACGCCGTCGTTTGCGTGCCGACCTGCCGACGCCCGGATATGCTCCGCCAAACCCTGCAGTCGCTGGTCGATCAGTCCGGCCCGATCCGCTTCGCCGTCGTCGTCGTCGATAACGATCCCTCGGGAATGGCCGGCGTTCCGATCGCCAACGCCTTCTTCTCCGCCGGCCGGCTGGAAGGCTTGTGCGTGATCGAGGCGCGGCCCGGCAATTGCCGCGCCTGCAATTGCGCCTTCGAGGCGGCGCGGCGCCATTTCGCCTCGGCGCCCTACGTTCTGATGATCGACGACGATGAAGTCGCCGACCCCGAATGGCTCGCTCGCATGATCGCCGCCGCCCGCGAGAAGCAAGTCGACATTGTCGGCGGTCCGGTCGTGCCGCATTTCCCCGAAGGCGCTCCCGAGGCGCTCGGGCGACATCCTGTCTATTGGCCGGCCTATAGCCGGAGCGGCTTCGTGCCGATGATCTACGGGTCGGGCAATTTCCTCATCCGCCGCGAGGCGTTTACGCGGCTGAACCGTCCGGAATTCGACTTGCGCTTCAATTTTCTCGGCGGCGGCGACACCGACTTTTTCAGCCGCTGTCGCCACGCGGGCCTGACGTTCTATTGGGAGGAGGCGGCGCGGATCGTCGAGACGGTGCCGAAGGACCGCGTTCGGGCCGAGTGGATTCTGCGGCGCGGACTTCGCATCGGCGCGATCAACTTCCACATCGACAGATCCTCGAGCCGCTCGATCCTCGGCCGCGTTCGGTTCGTCGTCAAGAACGTCGTTCTCCCGCCCGTGGCGGCCTATCGATCGCTGAAATTGCTGGCGCAGGGCAAGCCGGCGCTCGTTTCGCTCCATCCGACGGTCGTGGCGATCGGGCGTCTGATGGCGTGGCTCGGGATCGAGCCGCACCAATATCGCTTCCGACCATTGGAGCCGAAGCCATGAGCGCCTCGGCGGCGAGCGTCCCGGCCCTGGAGAGCGAGCGCGTTCCGTGGCGCGCCGTCGCTTTCGTCGCCGCCTTGGCGCTGGCCTGGATCACGCTGCAGCCCTTCGCCGACCTCGGCGCCGAAGACGCGCTCGATCTCGCGTCCGGCCGCGATACGGCGACCTACATCGCCTTCGCCTTGTGCGCGGCTTCGTGCCTCTATTTGGCGGCGCCGACTGAGGGTCCCGGGCTGCGGCGCCTCGCCAATCCCGCCTATGTCGCCCTGGCGGCGTGGACCGCCCTTAGCAGCGTGACCTCGCAAGACGTCGCGACCTCGCTGAAACGCGCCGCGCTTTGCGGTTTCGTCGTCATTGTCGCCGCGACGTTGCCGCTGCTGCCGCGCGGGCGCGCCCATCTGGCGAGCCTGCTCTGCGTCGCCGCCGGCGCGCTCCTGGCGCTGTCCTATTTCGGCGTCATCTTCATGCCCCACTACGCCGTTCACCAGGCGAGCGACCTCGGCGAGCCGGCGCTGGCGGGCGACTGGCGCGGCGTCTTCGGCCACAAGAACACGGCGAGCGCCGTCTTCGTCCTCGTCGCCTTCGTGGGCGTCTATGTCGCGCGCGCCGGGCGCGCCGTCGCCGGCGTCCTCATCGCCGGGCTGGGTTTGCTGTTTGTGATCTTCGCCAATGGGAAGACCGCGAACATGCTCTGGGCGCCGACGCTGGCGGTCTCCTTGTTCGCCGCGCGCCGCGGCGCCACGTGGGCTTGGCGCGGGGCGGCCCTGGTGCCCTTCGCGGCGCTCAATGCGATCGGCGTCGGCTCGCTGATCTTCGCCCCCGTCGCATCGCTGGTGGCGAGCCTGCCCGTCGACCCGACCTTCACCGGACGCACCGACGTCTGGCGCTACGCCCTGGAAAAGCTTGCCGCGCATCCCTTGCTCGGCTTCGGCTTCGACGCGTTTTGGAACACCGAGTTGGTCCGCTTCGCCAGCGACGACGCGATGGCCTGGGTCGCCGACGTCGCGCACGCCCACAATGGCCTGGTCGACGTCGCCATGTCGATGGGCGTTCCCGGCGTCGCCCTGGCGCTTTGGGCCTTCGTTCTCCAACCGCTCGCCGACATCGGCAGGGCGGCCAGGAACGGCGCGGATCCGGCGCTGACCACCCTGCTGACGCAAGTCTGGTTATTCGGGCTCTACGCCTCATCGTTCGAATCATTCTTTTTCGATCGCAGCGATCCCGTCTGGTTCACCTTCCTGTTTGCAGTGTTCGGGCTCCGCTACGCCTCGCGCTTTCGGACGTCGCCGCTGTGACCCCGCGCCCCGCCGTCCGGCCCGGCTTCATCGTCTCGCTGACGTCGTCGTCGAAGGCGCCCTGCGGGGTGGAGATGTTCGCGCGCGGTCTGGCGCGAGCGGCGGGCGAACTCGGCCTCGAACTCGCGCTCGCTCGCCGTCGCCGGCCGATGGGGCGACGCGCCGGCGCTTTGGCGCGGATTGCGCGGCGCCTCGGCGTTGGTCGTCAGTCTGCCGGTCGTGGCGTGGAAGAGGGCGCTGTTGACGCCGTTGCTGGCGCTGACGATCGCCCGGTTGCGCGGCGCGCGGACCATCGTCGTCGTGCATGAATGGGCCGATCTGCATCCGCTGCGGCGCGCCGTCGTCTCCGTCTATCTCTTGTTGGCGAAAGTCGTTCTGTTCTCGTCGCCGACGGTGCGCGACGCGTTCCTGTCGAGTCCGATCGCCCGCCTGCCATTCGCCTTGGCCCTAGCGCCGATCCCTCCCAATATCGCGCCGCCGAAGGCGCGTCTGCGCTCCTCCCTCGTCGCGAAAATCGAGGCGGAGCGCGCCAACGGGCGCCTCATTCTCGGACATTTCGGTTCGATCTATCCTAGAAAACAATCGACCTTCGTGCTCGACGTCGCCCGCGCCCTGCAAGCCATGGATCGCTCGGTTTTCGTCGTCTTCATCGGCGGCTTCGTCAAGGCGAGCGACGACGTCGAAGCGCAGTTCTTCGCGCGCGCCCGCGAACTCGGCCTCGAGGGGTCGATCACGGTCAGCGGCTATGTCGAATCCGACGCCGAGATTTTCGCCCTTTTCGACGCGGTCGACCTCTTTGTCTATTCGTTTGCCGACGGCCTGACCTCGCGACGGGGCAGCGTGTTGACCTGTCTGGAATCCGGGCGCCTCGTGATCGTCAACGCCGCCAAAGGGCCAAGCGAATTCGACCATCATCCGGTGTTCCGCCGACTGATCGCGCAGGGCGCGTTGCGGTTCCTGCCCGTCGACGCCGCGCCGGCGGATTTCGCGCGCGCCATCGCCGACGTCGGCTCCGGCCATCGCGCCGTCGCGCCGGACATTTTCGCGCCGGCCTGGCGCGACGCGGCGATCGCGTTGCGCGCGGCGCTGGCGTGAAGCGAGCGCTTCAGGCTCGCTTCTGTTGCGGGGGCCGTGCGAGGTCGAACCGCGCCAGGGCGCGCGCCGTGACGCCGGCGTCGGCGAGGGTTTTCCACAGCGCTTGCGCGCCTTCGTCGCCGGGCGCCTCTTCAAAGGCGACGACCTCGTCGGCCAAGCCGAGTATCCGCCCCGCGCCGTCGTCGCGCGGATCGGGGCCGTCGCAAATGACCAGTTCGATCGCTTCGTCCTCCAGGCGCGTGAGGGATTGCAGCAGTTCGTCGGCGCGCATCCGGCCGATTTCGGCGTCGAACCCCTTGGGCAAAGCCAGCAGGACCCGATTGGCGGCGAGATAGAACGCGCCTTGGTTGAGGATCGGCGTCTGCGCGGCGCGTCGGACGGCGCGAGTGAGCTTGGCGTTGCGCTCGGCCGCGTCGATCAAGGCGACATGGAGGCCGCGCCGCGAGGCGCAAAGCGCCAGATTGATCGCCAGCGCGGTGCGCAGCCCATTGCCGTTGGAGCCGATGACGGCGACGGCGAGAATGGGTCGCAGACCTTGGCGCGGGCGGTCGTCAAGGCCGAGGGCGTCGAGGATCGCGTCGAACTCGGCGCTGTCGGCGTCGGCGGGCAACGCCGGGAAGCCGAGGCCGGCAAGGTCAAGATGGTCGAGGGACTGCGTCCGTTGGGCGGTCTCGAGCCGCGAGCGCGGGGTAATGGCGAAGGTCGCGTCCCGGCGTGCGGGCGCGTCGTTGGTTTCGCGCTCCGGTTCGACGACGGGCGTCTCTGGCGCCAAAGCCGCGGCCCGGCGCTCGCGCGCGAGCGAACCGGCCAAGCCGAGCCCAAGGCCGACGAGCAATCCGGCGGTCGCCATCAGCGCCCCGCTGGGGGGAAAGGCGCGAGACTTGGGAGGGGTGGCGAGCGAAATGATCCGCGTTCGCGAGGGTTCGACCCGCTGGATCTCGCCCGCGTCGCGCGAACGCGTGACGAACAATTCATAAACGCTGCGCGCCGCGTCGGCTTCGCGCTCGAGATCGCGCAACCCCACCGAACTCTGCCCGTTGGCGTTCGATTGGGTCTCGAGGTCGTCGAGCTGGCGGTTGAGCGAGGCTTCGAGCTGCTTTGCGCTCTGGTATTCGATGCGCAGGCTGTCAGCGAAACGGCCCAGTTCGGCGTCGACCGCGGCGTCGGCGGCGTTGACCTGCGCCTTGGCGTCGATCACCTGGGGATGACGCGGCCCGAGCTGTCCGGTGAGGTCGGCGAGGCGCTGGCGCGCCAGCGCTTGCTGGGTCCGCAGCGCGGAGAGGCTCGCGGAATTGATTTCGGAGGCAAGCGCGGCGATGTCGCCGCCGGATCGGTGAGCCTGCTCGATCCGGTCGAGACGCGCCCGCGCTTCGGCGGCCTTGGCGCGCGCGGCCGTCATTTGCGTGTTCACGTCCTTGAGTTGCTGCTCCGTGACGAGAAGATCCCGGGTGCCGACCAACCCGTTGGCGGCCTTGAAGTCCTCGACCTTCCTTTCCGCATCGAGAACCCGCTTGCGCAGGGCCTCGAGTCGCCCGGCCAGCGAGTCCTCGGCTTGGCGCGAAGCGTCCGCTTGCCATGACGTGGAGACGTCGATGTAGGCCTGCGCGGTGGCGTTGGCGAGATCGGCGGCCTTGACGGGGTCGCGATCGGCGACGGAAAGATCAATGATGAACGTGCGCTCCGGCCGCTTGACCTGAATTCGGGATGCGAGGGCGGCCGCGGCGGCGGCGGCGGGGTCCGAGGAAGCCGATGAAGACCCAAAGAGAGCCGGAAATCGCCATCCCCCGAGAAAGTCGGGATCGAGAGCGAGCTTTTCATTGGCGACGACGCGCTCGAGCACCGCGCGCGAGGCGATGATGAGGCTTTGGCTTTCGACGTAGTTGATGAAGCCGTTGGAATCCTGCCCCGGCGCGGCGACATCCTTGCTTTCGCCGGGGAGGGCGCCGGGGTCGATATAGATTTGCGCGACCGCGACATAACGCGGCGTGAACGCTTTTGACGCGGCAAAGCCGAGCAGCGCGCAAGCCAGGGCGCAGCCAAGAATGAAGGCTTTGTGGCGCTCGGCGATGGCGACGGCGGCGAGCGCGCGATCGAGCGCGCCGCGCGCCGGGGGCGGCGGCCCGGCGTCGGCGCCGCTCGCCTCGGCGGTCATCAGGCCGTATTCGAACATAAACTGCGCACCTGCCGGTTTGGATTGCGCGAAACGAGCCCGTCCCGTCGCTCCCGCTGACGAGCGAATTGTGGCCGATCTTGGTTAACGAATGGTCAGAGGGTCGCGCCGACGAAAAGGCCGCTCCCATCGGCGCGCCTGGCCTCGGTCTTGCCTCGCTGCTGCTCGGCGCGGTTCGGGTTTCATTTTGAGACGCGGCGGCTTCCCTTCGCCCAAACGGCGGGAGCGAAACTTTGGCAAGACCAGTCAGCCTCATCACCCCAAGCTTCGGCGGCGACTTTGAACGCTTTTGCCTGCTGTGCGACAGCATCGATCGCTGCGTCAGCGGCTATGAACGGCACTACGTCGTCGTCGACGACGACGATATGCCGCGCTTTCAGCGGTTCAGGCGCGGGCGGCGCGTCGTCATGCCGAGCTCTCGATTCCTGCCGCATTGGCTCAAGCGCGGCCCTTCGAGCCTGACAAGAAAGGGCCGCCGGCTGTGGTGGTCGCTGCGCGCGCGGCCAGTGCATGGTTGGCACGTTCAGCAAATTCTCAAAATCGCCGCCGCCGTGGGACTGCCGGAGCCTCGCTTCTGCCTGATCGATTCCGACAACGTCTTCTTTCGTCCCTTCGACGCCGGCGCTTACGCCGGCGGGGAACGGACGCCGCTCTATTTGCAGCGCGAGGCGATCGCCTCCGACGCGGTGTGGCACGCGCCGTGGACGCGCAATTGCGACCGCCTGCTCAACCACCCCGCGACCCGCTTCCCGGCCGACGACTACGTCGGCAATGTCATCGCCTGGGACAAACGCGCGGCGCGCGAGATGACCCAAGCCATCGAGCGCGCGACCGGGCTGAGCTGGCCGCTGGCGCTTTGCCGAACGCGCGACTTCTCGGAATACCTGCTCTACGGCCATTTCGTTCGCAATTGCCCCGAGCGTCTGGCCGAGCACGAGATCACCACGCAGGGCTTGGCCGCCGCCTATTGGGACGAGCGCGCGCTGAGCCGGGCGGTGGTCGCTGGGATGATCGCCGACGCGGCCAATTCGACCGTCGCGCTGACCGTGCAGTCGTTCTCGAACACCTCGGTGCCGATCATCCGAGAGGCCGTCGGGCTGATGCGTGAGGCCGATTCGATCGGATTGCCGGAGCGCTTGCATGTGGCCTAGTCGAAACGCGTTCGCGCGGTCGCCGCCCGTGGTGGACGCCGCGCGCTCCGGCCGCATGCGCCGTGCTGGGCTTCTTCGAAGGGTTCGCGCGACGGCCGCGACGGTTCTGCTCGCGGCGGCCTGGACGGCGGCGACCCTCGCCGGTCACGCCGGCGCGGCGACCGGCGGGCTGCGGCTTGTCCACGCCGAGGATTTCTCCACGGCGAAACACTACGACGCGGCGTTTTGGCTGGCGGAGACGGGCTTCTTCCGCAACAAGGAAGCGCAGTACTATCAGCCGGCGAACGTCGGCGTGCGCAACGGCGCTCTGGTCCTCGAGGGACGTCGAGAAAAGGCGTTGAACGCCGCCTACGACCCCGCCGGCGCCGATTGGCTGACGACGACGCGAAGCGCCCAATACGCCTCCGGCAGCATCGTCAGCCGCGAGGCTTTCACCTACGGCGTCTTCGAGGTGGTTGCGCGCCTGCCGCAAGGGGCGGGCGATTGGCCGGCGATCTGGCTGGTTTACGAACAGGGCCTGCCGTATCGCGAGATCGACTTGGTCGAGGCGATCGGAAACGACCCGGGCAAGGCGTGGACGACGATCGACGCCGGGCCCGATCAGGACCACCTGAAGTCCTGGCACGCCGAGACGCCGATGCCCGGCCTCGAACGGGACTTTCACGCCTACCGGCTCGAATGGCGGAAGAATTCAATTTCGATCGCCATCGACGGGCGCGAAGTTCTGCGGATGAATCCGGAAGAGGCCCATCGGGACGGCGTCGATCCGTTGCGCGCGCCGATGCATTTGCGCATCAATCTTGCGCTTGGCGGCTCCTGGGGCGGCAGGATCGACGACGCCGCCCTGCCGGCGCGCCTCGAGGTCAAGTCGATCAAGATTTGGAGCGTCGGGCCGTAGCGCGGGCCAAATTCCGAACCTGGAAAAGTCTCGTCGCCATTTGGCTTAAGAGGGTGAAGCATGAACGTTCTGGACCTCGCGCGCCTCGGCGCCCATCACGTACGAAACGCCCTCGCAGAGGAAGTTTATCTGCGAACCGGACGCGATTTCACTCTGCCGGTTTCGATCTACGGCGAAGTGATCGAGCGATGCAATTACAAGTGCCGGTATTGCGACTATTGGCGCCGCCCGAACTATCGCGACGAGATGTCCATCGATGAGTGGAAGAAGGCCCTGTCCGATCTCAAGGAATTCATCGGTCACTTCCACATCGAATTCTCAGGCGGAGAGCCCTATATCAAAAAGGGGTTCGCCGAGCTGACGACTTTCTGCGGCGAGCAGGGGCTCAAATGGGGCGTCACCACCAACGGAGGCGCCTTTGGCAACGAGCGGTTGGTCGACCGCACCGTTGCGGCAAAACCCTTCAACATCAACATCTCGATCGATTCGCACGACGCCGCGGTGCACGATCATGCACGCGGCGTCGACGGATCGCTGAGCGACATTCTCGCCGGCATCGACAATGTCGTTCGCGCCAAGGCCCGGCATGGCGTCGAATTTCCGATCATCGTCAAGGCCGTGGTGCACAGATTGAATTTCCGCCAACTTCCGGACATGGTCGATTGGGTGCGCGCCAGCGGCGCGACCGCCGTCAACTTCCAGCCGGTTGAACGCCATACCAGCGAAGCTCAAGACGAGTTTTGGATCGGGCCGGACGATCTCGGCGACCTGATCGTCGTCAAGGATCGCTTGCTCGCCATGAAACAGGCGGGGGCGCCCATTCTCAATACGGAGCTGCTGCTCAATCTGTGGCCGAACCATTTTCGCCGGGAGAAAGCCCCGCGCGAAACGATGCCGTGCCGGATCGGGATGCGAAACTACTTCATTCGGTCGGATGGGCGGGTTGAAGTCTGCTGGAACTTTCCCCCCATCGGCAACGTCCGCACGCAGTCGGCCCGCGAAATTTGGCACGGAAGAGCCGGCGGCGAACGTCGCAAGGAAACCGTGGCTTGCGAAACGCTCTGTCTGTTCACCTGCCTGTCGCAAAAGAACCTCGGCGACAAGTTCGCCATGGGCATGAACCTCCTTCGCCGGCCGAAAGCGACCGCCGCGGCTCCGTCCAAGGCGGCCGGCGTCGTCTGACGGCGGTCCGAGATCGGCGCTCCGGCGTAACGGCTGGTCGCGCCAAAAGGCGCGAAGAGCCGGGCGGTCCGTCGACTTCCCGACGCTTTCATCGCTTAGTGGCGGCGAGCTTCGTCTCAGGGCGTTCCGCGCCGCGATCCCTGAGCGCGCGGCTCAAGGCCGGCAGCCTTCTTGCGAAGGCGCGCAACAGGGCGCGAAGGTCGCCGATGTCCAGCGCCCAGCAGGCCGCGGCGTAAACGGCGACGCCTGCCGGAACGAGCACGATGAGCGCCGCCGGCCCGCCAGCGACGGCGAACCGCTCGAGAGCCGCGACGACGATCCCCATCGCCGCCGTCGCCGCCAGAAGGCGCGCGATCCGACGCAGCGGAAACGGCATGGCGAAGGCGAACCGGCTGAGCAGCGCCGCGTTGAGGACGCCGAAGACCTCCGTCGCCAATCGACCCCAAACCGCGCCCATCACCCCAAAGCGGCCGATCAGGACGTAGGAGGCGACCAGGTTCCAGACGATGATCGACCCGGTGTTGACGAGATAGAAGACGGTGCGGTTGGAAAGCAGAAAACTGGTGTGGAAATATTGTTGGGTCACGATCTGGAAGAGCAACGCCGCGGCGAAGATCGGCATCGCGGCGTGCGAGACGGCGCGAAAATTCGGTCCGAGCACGAGATCGGCGACCTGCGGGGCGACGACGGCGAGGCCGACGCAGGCCGGCAGCGTCGCCGCCAGCAGGATCTCCAGGTACTTCTCGAGGTGCGCGCGGGCCGCCGGCGCGCCCTTGACAGCGAGCGATCGCACCGCCGCCGGCACGAAGGCCGCAGCGATGCTGATCGCCGGAATAATCAAGCTTTGGCGGACGATGTCGAGGCTGGCGCCGAATTGACCGGCGGCGCCGACGCCGGCCAGATTGGCGAGAAGAAATCGGTCGGTGATTCCCGACAGCGCGAGCAGCGACAGCGAGATCGTCAACGGGAACCCGCTGCGGATCATTTCAACGAGGCGCGCGGTGGCAAAGCGCGGCCTGGCCGCGCCCCAAGCCACCCCCCAGAAGCTCAACGTCGCCAGGAGATAGGCGATCGCCATCGAGGTCAGAAGCAGCGCTCCGGTCCGCCCAAACAGCGTGAAGGCGATCCCCAGGCCGGAGACGAGGACGGCGCGGACGACCGTGCCGCGCGTGTAACTCGCCGCTTTCTGCTCGGCGCGCAGCAGTTCCTGGCTGGTGTCGTATACGACGACGGCGACGGTCAACCCGATCGAAGCAATCGCAACCGCCGGCGTCAGATTGGCGAGCCGCGCCGCAAAATAGCCAAGCGGCAAAGCCGGAGCGCAGAGCAGCAAGGCCGCGAGCGCCGGCGGACGCACGTCCGTTCCGTCGCCGCGCGCTTGATCGCGCAGGATCGAAAGCTTGATCGCGCTGGAGAGAAACGTGGCGAAGAACGTCGCAAAGGCGAAACCGAGGAGATAATCGCCGAACGCGTCGGCGGCGAACAGCCGCGTGAAGACGACGACGTTGACCAGGCCGAAGACGGCCGAAAACGCATTCGCCAGAAAATAGAACGCGGTATGCCTGGCCAACATGGAGGGATTCCCGGTTCGACGGCGCCCTCGCTCGACGCCCCTGTGGGCCCGACTGACGCCGCCGCCCCGTTTCGGCACGTTTCCGCCGAGCCTTGTCGGGCGAGCAAGGACGGCGCCGTGCGACCTTTCTCTGGCGAGGCGGCGCCGTTCGACGATTTGAGCCGCTCCCGTCCCGCGCGTTGAGAGTTCGTTCACCAATTTCGGGGCAAATTGGCGCGTCAGCCTCTGACGGCGTCGGCGCGGGCGCCGCGTGCGCCGTCGCCCGTCGTTCGTAAAGGACGAGCCATGTCGCCTCGCGTTTTGCTCATTCTCGCCTTGGCCGTCGGGCTCGGGCCGACCTCGGCAGGCCTCGCCGCCGAGACGCCCGCTTCGCCCGACGTGTTGAAGGTCACGCTCGACCAGGCCAAGGTCATGCAACTGCCGGCCGGCGTCAAAACGCTCGTCGTGGGCAATCCCGCAATCGCCGACGTGACGATGCTCAAATCCGGCGCTGCGATGGTCGTCACCGGCAAGGGCTATGGCCAAACCAATATGATTGCGCTCGACGCGCAGGGCAATATAATCGACGAGAAGCAGATCGACGTCGAGCCGACGCGATCCGTGCTGGTCGTGCAACGCGGGAACGAGCGCGTCTCCTATTGGTGCAACCCGACCTGCATGCCCACGGTTCAGCTTGGCGATGAGAACACGGCCTTCACCGAAGCGAGCGGACAGATCGGCGCGCGCAATGCGCTCGCGGCGGGCGGCGCGGCGAAGTAAGGCGAGCCGCGCGGCGGGGAGCCGCGCTCGGCCATGCGCCGTCTAATCCTCGAAGAGCCGGTTTCGCGCGCCGCCGTCTGGAGTTGGCGGACCGCGATTTTCGCCTTGGCGACCGCGGGCGTCGCCATCGCCCTGTCGCGGTTCGGCCACGTCGAGGCGGCCTCGGCCCTGGCGGTGTTGGCCGCGGCGCTCGTGCTGGCGCTTTTCGCTGTCCTTCTGGCGGGCGCCGCGGCGGTGGTCATCTGGCGGACCGGCCAGCGCGGCGCCAACCGGGCCGCGCTCGGCCTGGCGCTGTCGTTGGCGATTCTCGCCGACCCGGCCTATCTCGTCCTCACCGCGCTGCGGCTTCCCGCGATCAACGACGTGACCACCGATCTCGACTCGCCGCCCTCGTTCATGATCTCGACCAAGGCGCGCGAGGCCCGCGCCGGCCATGCGCCGCCGCCGCGCAGCGCCGAGACCAGCGCGTTGCAACGAGCCGCCTACCCCGAGGTGCAGCCGATTCTGGTCGATCTCGAACCGGCTCAAGCCTATCAGCTCGCGCTGCGCCTCGTCGGCGAGCTCGGCTGGCGGGTCGTCGACGCCAATCCGCCCAATCTGCGCGTCGACGGCGACGCCCAGATCGAGGCGATCGACCATTCGCTGCTGTTCGGCTTCGCCAGCGACATCGCCATCCGCATCCGCCCGCTCGTCAACCAGACGCGCATCGACATCCGTTCGGCATCCCGCGTCGGCCGGCACGATTTCGGCGCCAATGCGCGCCGCATCGACCGGTTCATCGCCGCGGTTCAGGACTCGATGCAGGAGCCCTGACCCGCCACCAAGCGAAAGCGCGCCGCGAGCGCAGGCTCGCTGTCCGTGGCGACCACCCCGCGCGCGACCAAATCTTCGAGATGGGCGAGGGTCGACAGGCTCGCCGCGCCGCCGAGGGCCGGGCTCAGTTCGGCGTAGACCTCGGCGACGATGTCGGCGATCGTCGCCTCGCCCGCTTCGAGCCGGGCGAGAATGGCGGCTTCGCGCCGGCGCCGATGGTGGGCGAGCGCGCGCACGAAGCGCTGCGGTTCGCGGACCGGTCCGCCGTGACCGGGCCAGTAGATCGCCTCGCCGCGCCGCCTCAGCTTTTCCAGCGACGCCATATAGTCGGCCATCGATCCGTCGGGCGGCGCGACGACGGAGGTCGACCACGCCATGACGTGGTCGCCCGAAAACAGCGCGTTCTCCTGCGGCAGGGCAAAACACAGATGGTTGGCGGCGTGGCCAGGCGTGGCGAGGCTCTCCAGCGTGAAACCGCGCCCCTCGATCCGCTCGCCGTCGGCGAGCGCCGAGTTGGGGGCGTAGGCGGGATCATGCGCGGCCTGAACGCGCGGCGGAGCGCCGTCTTGCGCGACGTGGGCGCGCGCGCCGACGATCGGGGCTCCGGTCTTCGCCTTGAGCATCGGCGCGGCCGAGGCGTGGTCGCGGTGGCCGTGGGTGACGACGATATGGCTGACGCGCTCGCCGGCGACGGCCGCCAGCAGCCTCGCCGCATGGGCCTCGTCGGCGGGCCCGGGGTCGATGATCGCGACCTCGCCGTTGCCGACGATGTAGCTGCAGGTCCCGGTGAAGGTGAACGGCGAGGCGTTGCCCGCGACGAGCCGGCGAACGAGCGGCGAGAGCCGTGTCAAGGCGCCGCTCGGCGCCTCGGCGGCGCTCGCCGCCGGGCGCGGGAGATCGTACGTGGCGTCGTTCAACGTCGCCCCTCCCTTCCTACTCGCGCGGCCGACTTGTTCGGCGCGACCGCCTTGTCTATACCGGCAACGGGTGCCGGACGCGAACCCGCCTCGGCGGGACGGCCGGCTCGGGAACGAGGGGAGAGATCATGAACGCACCGGCGAACGCCACCTTGGCCTCGGCGCTCTGGCCGTCGCGCTCCGCTTCGGGCCTGGCTCGCGCCGCGATGCTGGCGATCGGCGGGACGATCGTCCTGGCCGTCTCGGCGAAGGTTCAGGTTCCCTTCTTTCCCGTGCCGATGACCCTGCAAACCCTGGCGGTGCTGGCGCTCGGCGCCGCTTACGGCGCTCGGCTGGCGGGATCGACCCTGCTGCTTTATCTCGGCGAGGGCCTCGCCGGGTTGCCGGTGTTCGCCGGCGCCGGCGCCGGGCCGGCGTATGTGATGGGCAAGACGGGCGGCTTCCTCGTCGGCTTCCTCCTCGCCGCCGCGTTGATCGGCTGGCTTGCCGAGCGCGGTTGGGGCCGTTCGGCGCCGCGCGTCGTCGGCGCCATGCTTATCGGTCAGATCGCAATCTATGGTCTGGGGGTGGCGTGGCTCGCCTCGTTCATCGGTTTTGACAAGGCCTGGCAATTCGGCGCCCTCCCGTTCCTGTTCGCCGACGCGGTCAAGACGCTGCTCGCCGCGGCGCTGGTCGCCGCGGCGTGGAGCGGTCTGGCGCGCCTGCGCGGGAGCGACGCCTGACGGACCCCAAACGTCCCGACCCCGGCGCGCAGGGGGCGCAAGCGTTCGGCCGCGAGGCTTTCGCCCGCTTCGTGCCGGTCACGACGCGCTGGAGCGACAGCGACCCGTATGGCCATCTCAACAACGTCGCCTATTACGCGTTCTTCGATGCGGCGGTGAACGCGATCCTCATCGAGGCGGGATTGCTCGATCCGGCCACGAGCCCGGTGGTCGGGCTGGTCGCGGAGAGCAGCTGCCGCTTCTTTTCCAGCCTGGCTTTTCCCGACCCCGTCGAGATCGGCGTCGCGGTGGAGCATCTCGGCCGTTCGTCGGCGCGCTATCGTCTCGCGGCGTTCAAGGCGGGCGCGCCGCGCGCCAGCGCCCAAGGCCGCTACACCCATGTCTACGTCGATCGCGCCACGGGCAAGCCAACGCCGATTCCCGACGCGCATCGTCGGCTGATGGAGGGTCTGGCCAGCCGCTGAGGTTCGAGCCTCGCGACGCCGGGGCGAGCGATGAACCCAAAGGCGGGTTTGTCAGGCCTCCGTCGCTCAGGCATTATTTACATTGCACGCGTAAGGGTTGTGCGCCGCGCTCCGCCGGGACGCCGCCGCAGTGAGGAAAACGATGTCGAGAAAAATCCTTCCGGTCATCATGTGCGGGGGCGCCGGGACGCGCGTCTGGCCGGAGTCGCGCGAGACGATGCCCAAGCAGTTCATTCCCCTGATCGGCAAGTCGTCGACGTTTCAGGACGCCATTCGGCGCGTCAGCGATCCGATCTTCGACCCGCCGGTCGTCATCACCAACCGCGAATACCGCTTTCTCGCCAGGGAACAGCTCGACGAAATCGGCGCGCAAGCGATGATCGTCCTCGAACCGTCGCGCCGCGAACTCCGGACCCGCCATCGCGGTCGCGGCGGCGCTGGCGGCCAAGCGCGATCCGCAGACGATCGTGGCGGTGTTCGCCGCCGACCACGTGATCCTCGACCAGAACGGGTTTCTCGGCGCCTGCGCCAGGGCGGCCGACGTGGCGGCGGACGGTCACATCGTGACGCTCGGCGTCACGCCGTCCGAACCCGCCGTGGGCTACGGCTACATCCGTCCGGGCGCCGTGATCGGTTCAGGGCCGGCGCGCCAAGTCAGCGCGTTCGTCGAGAAGCCCGACGCGGCGACGGCGGAGCGCTATGTCGCGGAGGGCTATCTCTGGAACTCCGGCAATTTCTTTTTTCGCGCCGACGTGATGCTCGACGAATTGCGCGCTCTCGAGCCGGAGATGGCGGAAGCGGCGGCGCGCGCGCTCGCCGAAGCCGTCGACGACCTCGGATTCGTCGCGCTCGACGCGTCGGCGTTCGCCGACGCGCCGAAGAGATCGATCGATTACGCCGTGATGGAG
>CAVWKL010000102.1:0-10231 GCA_963755075.1 uncultured Alphaproteobacteria bacterium | reverse complement strand
CTCCGAACTGCCGCGATCGTTGCGTCGCGCCGTGGATCAAGTGCTTCTTGCAGCTTAACGTTGTCGCGGCGCCGATCGTCGTTTTGAGACCCGAGTACCGCCTTTAAGGACTGTCGGCCATGTCGGAATTGTGGACCTAGCGCGCTCGAAGCCCCAGGGTGGCGCCTCGGCGCCGGGTGGTTCTGGCTCTTTCCACTTGTGTTCCTGATCCATGACGCCGAGGAAGCGACGTTCGTCTGGATCAAGGGAAGTCTTCACAACTCGATCTCCTACAGAACGTTAGAAGTGCCGCAGACGCTCGTGGCGATCTCGTTTGAGTTGGCCATCTTCATGGCGGCTGCGGCATGGGCGGGAGAGCCGGGAGCGCCGCGGCTGGCGATCTTTGTATTTGCCGTGTTGTTGGGCGGTTATACGGCCCACGGTTTCTTCCATCTCTATCTCGGGTGGCGCGCACATGGTTACACGCTTGGTGTGGCGACAGCGATGCCGTTGGTCGTGTTCGGCGGCTTGCTGATCTACGCCAAGCTCATCGAAAGCGGGACCCTGAGCTGGACGCTGGCGGCGACCAGTTTCTTCCTCGGCGCCCTTTCCATGTTGCCTTTGGTCCTCATAGCGCGCCGGGTCGGCGTGGCCTTAGCTTGAGGAGGGATTTGGCAAACCGCGTTTGCAATCATGCTCTGGTTGGCCGTCGCCCTCGTCTTGCGAAGACCTTCGCCGGGCGTTGAGGCCCATGAACCGAAAGAAGGAATGTCACATGGCTGAAACCGATGATCAACGCAGGGCGCGACTGCCCGCCGCAGTCTACGACCTCGCAATTCGTCTAGGTGTGAAGCCCGGTGACAATGGAGGCGGCGTCAAGCTGACACAGATCGGGCGGATGAAGCGCAAGCTCGACACTCAGTCTTGGATGGCGTTCGCCGCCACCCAAACGATCTCCACGCGTGCTTGCGAATTCGACTGGCGGGCGAAATTTGGTCCGTTTGGCATGATCTCGGCGCGTGATGCATTGGAGCATGGCGAGGGACGGTTGGATATCATGGCGCTCGGCGTCATTCCGATCGCCCGCGCCGAGCGCACGCCCGCTCTCGTGCGCGGCGAATTGATGCGCTACCTCGCGGAACTCGCCTGGGCGCCAGACGCCATTCTTTGCAACACGGCGCTTCGTTGGCGTGCAAAGGGTCCCTCAACCCTGGCGGTGAGTGCAGGCGCCGGACCAACCGCGTCGGAAATTATGCTCAGCCTCGACGGAGACGGACGAATTGCCCGCGCTTACGCGCCCGATCGACCGCGTTCATCGACGGCGCCATTCCTGCCCACGCCGTGGCGAGGCCAGTTCTCGGACTACCGACATCACGAAACGCGATGGATTCCATTCGCTGGAGAAGTGGCCTGGGAGATCGACGGCAAGCCCGAAACCTATTGGCAGGGTCGGATCGCGCGCTGGGAGACGCACTGATGTCTGACCGTCCGGCAATGGCGACGCAGGAGCAACGCGTCGCGCGTCAGTTCGCCGCCACGGCTCATCAGCTCGGACTCTATTCGGCGGTTCGCGAGCGGCTTCGCTACCGAAGGTGCTATCACCCATAAGGCGGGATGCGACTTATCGCTCAGCGTGGAGCTTTGTCGTTCGTGATGAATGAGAGAGCGGCAATTGCCGTTTCGAGGGCGTGAGTAATTTCCGAGGCTACCCAATTTGGTGCGACAAGGCGTTAGTCACTCGCCCAAGAACGCTTCTTGGCGACGACCGCACGTCAGCTGTCGTGACCCGACTCGGTGTCAAGATCTTCGGTGAGATAATCGGCGATCGCTGACTCTGCCTTGCAAGACCCGACGTAGCATCGAAAACGACGCGTCCGCGGGAAGAATGTCATTCGGGATGAAATCATGACGTGGCAACACATCCGCATCTCGCGGTTCGGCGGCCCTGAGGTTCTGGAACTGACGGAAGAGTTGCACGTCCCCGAACCCGGCGCCGGCGAGGTCCGCATCAAGATCCTCGCCGCCGGTACCGGGTTCACCGATACCTTCATTCGACGTGGCCGCTACCCGGATTTCAAAGGACCGCTGCCGTTCACGCCGGGCTATGAACTCGTGGGCGTCGTCGAGAAGAACGGCCCCGGCGTAGCCGCGCCGCACGAGGGCCAATTGGTTGCCGATCTCTGCGTGACGGGCAGTTACGCCCAGTATGCGATTCGACCCGCGCGATTTCTTGTTCCTGTCCCCGATGGCGTTGATCCAGCCGAGGCGGTTTGTATCCCGCTCGCCTATCTCACCGCATTTCAGATGCTCACACGTTGCGGCCCCCTTCCACCGAACGCGACGATCCTTGCGATAGGCGCTTCCGGCACGGTCGGGACAGCGCTGCTCGATTTGGCTCGCCACTTTGGCTTCAAAGCGATCGGTACGTGCTCGGCCGCGAATCTTTCCGTTGTCGAGCGATTTGGAGCCACATCGATCGACTATCGCGCCGGCGACTTCGTTGCGGCCGTGCGTGCGCTGACCGCAAGTCGCAAAGGGGGCGCTGGCGTCGATGCCGCCTTCGATGCAATCGGCGGTCCACATTTCACTCGCTCGTTTGCTTGCCTCGCGTCCGGCGGGTTGCTGGTCGGCTACGGGTCGCAGACAATGGCGGTCGGACAAGAGGGATTGCTTTCCGCGGGACTTGGGTTGACGCGACTCAAGCTATGGAGCGCGTTGAGCGCTTTGTTCCAAGGTCGTCGCGCGCTATTCTACAACGTCACGGCGCGCCGAGTGACGCACCCGGATGAGTTCAAGGCCGACATGGAAACGCTGTTCGAGTTGTTGCGCGCCGGCGCCATTCATCCCGTCGTGATCGATCGGCTGCCGCTTGCCGCCGCCAGCGAAGCCCATGCTCGTATCGATAAGGGCGGGCTCGGCGGCAAAATCGTGCTGCTGCCATGGCCCGTATCGTGATGCGCGTGGCTTAGCCCGGCGGCGAATCAAAGCCATCAAACTCGTGGAATTCTTGACCTTCACTGAATTCAAACGACCGTAGGGGGGTCGAGAGTTGCCGCGACACCGCGCAAGAACGAATGGCAGCTTCGAAATTTCAACTGCCCAAAGCCGCCATTCCGCCCACGGCCAGATTCGGCCATTGGCGATCCGCCGGCGAATGTCTCGGATGGGTCGAAAGCGTTCGATCAGACAGTCCCGATCCGCCTCTCGGCCACGACTATATGTCGTGGGTCTCTTCGTTAAGCGGATAGGCACGGTTTGATCTGGGGTTTGGATTGCGCACGAAGAAAGCGCCCAGTTGCCTGTTGAGCGTCGTGGTTCCCTCGGCGCCCCCCGTCGACGTCCCGCCAATGATGAGTCCGTGACGCCGCCGGCGCGGAGGATCGCGTCAGGCCGCTTCTCGCGCCGAGCCGCTCCTCATCGTTGCCGTCTCCTTAGCAACCGCTTCATCGCGGGCTCGGAGACGGCGTCGTGGGAGGCGTAAGGGGGCAAGTCGTCCTCCACCACGGTCTCGATGGTGATCGTGCTGGTGGATTCGATGTGAATCAACCCGTACGGCCCTTCGCATTCTGTGACCGTGCGCTGGCTGTGCTGGTGAATTGTCACGCGCTTTCTGCTCGGACGGAGCGGGCGCGGCGGGCATGCGAATCCATGGTCGTCGTCGTAATCGTCGGACATTGTTGTTTCCTGAGTGTGGGCGCCGAGCGCCGACGCGCTGCAAGAACGCGCTGCGCGATCGTGGCGAATTGGTCGACTGAGTTGCGCGACCGTCTCAGCTCGTCAGATTCGCCGCGTAGCGTTCGCGTGCGGTTAGGCGCATCGTCGGCAGATCGACCGGGCGCAGATAGACGCTTGCGCGAAGGAACGCGATCTCGGCGCCGAGGTCGCGCTCGGCGACGTCTCGCCACCAACAACGACGGGAACCGTTCGATCCGTTCGACCAGCGGTAGCCGCGGACTTTCAGAAGATCCTTGCGATCGAAGGGCGAGTCGACGGCGAAGATGCGGATCGTCGGTTCGCGGGCGTTGGCGAGAAGCGTCGCCAGCGCCGGGCTGCCTTCGGCGCCGAAGGGCGAGGCCAGCAGGTGAAGCAGCGCGCGGCAATCGTCGCCGGCGCGGTGAGCGTCGGCGAAGAGGCCGTAGCGAGCGAGGAGGTAGGCGAGCTTCGTCCCCTCGAATCCGTTCTCGGCCCAGGGAATTTGATCCAAGCTGCATGCCCAGTCGACGCGTTTGAAGATGGGCCATGCCCTCTCCGCGAACGGCCGATCGAAACGCGCGTGGTGGGCGATGACGAGCGCGACGTCGGCGACGAACGCCTCGACCGCCACCGCGTCGATGGAACGGCCGGCGACCATTTCATCCGTGATCCCCGTCAGGGCTGTGATCTCGGGTGGAATGGGATTGGCGGGCTGTCGAAGTTCGTCGAACGCGCCGATGACGCGCAAGACCTCGCCCTCTGGCGAATACAGGAATCTCAGCATCGCGAGTTCGATGATTTCGGATTGCTCGGCATCCAAGCCGGTCGTTTCGCAGTCGAGGACGATCCCGACGAGCGGCTGCGCGCAGGGGCTTTGCGCGAAGACGTCGCGCGGCTGCAGTCGGCGCAGCACTTTGTGGTCAGGCGATTGCTCGAGCAGGCGAGCGGCGTCTTCGAATTGAACGGACATGGAAAGAAGTCTCCTCTGAGGTTGGTTCAAGGCGGTTTGGGCGGGGGCTGAGCCGCGGCGCGGATTGCGGGTGGCCGAAGATGGGCGCCGATCGGCGCGGTCGAAGCCGACAACGGCGCGGCGTGGCGCTCGTGATCGCCGGGCCTGTCGATAAAGGCGCCGACGGTGGAACAGGCGGGGGGTCAATCTGAGGGCCGGTCGATTCGCGCCGTTGCGTAAACGGCGCGCGGCGCGGCGACCGCGATGGCGTACGCAGCGTCCGCCAAGCCAGGTTCAGGTTGTCGCCCAGTCCAGAATCCACTTGGGAGGGTTGGACAGCTTCAAACGCTGGATGTCGGCCCTGGCCCCCAACTCCGCCATCGCGCGCAGGTTCACGTGGTCCGCGATCAGCGGCTCGGGAGGGGTGAGCGCGGCGAGCTTGAGCTCGAGTTCCGCTTCGGAGGATGCCGGCAGGGCGGCGACCAGCAGACGCGCCAGATCGATGAAGCAGCGGATATCGGCGCCCATGGCCAGGTCGATTCGCGGGTTGCGGCTTTCCAGGTAAAGCGAAAGAAATAAGACATCGCTGGCCAGGCGGCGCAGATCGCGAGTGAGAGCGGCCGCGGAGCGGATTTGATGGAGATACTCTTCGCCTAGGCTTGTGCGGTCGAATATGTGTCCGCGCCGGGGCGGCGGGAGGTCGTCGGTGGTCATGATGGGTCCTTGGTCTTGCTTGGTTGCACTTTTGGTCGGTTGAGGCGGATGTCGGGGCGACGCGCGACGGCGGCGCGAGGGCCGCGCCGTTCCTGGCGATGAGGCGCCGGTTCGCATCTCGTGCGATCTGACGCTCCGCAGGACTATCGACGTTCGGGACTTACCCTCACGCGAGCGCAGCGACCTCTTCACCCCTTAGGAAACAAGGCTCCGCAGGAATTTGGCGAAAGGCGCGCGGGGCGCGGCCGAGGGCGGCAGGCGGACGCGAAGCGGGATCAGGCGGCGTCGCAACGACGGGCGCCGCTCCACGGGTTATCGAGGCGCCATGGGATCGAAGGCTCCACCCGCTCGGACGTTCACGTCAATCGCGCTCGCTGGCGAAGGGACGCCGAGGAAACGACCGCCGGCAGCGCCCGTTCGATCCGGATCATCATGTCGATGTATCGCTGGCGAACCCGCCAGTCGCGCCGCGCGCGGGACAGCGAGGAGTCGGACCTCTCTTCGGTGTCGGCGAGCAGGAAATCCTCGAGCGCGGCCGCGAACGGCGTTTGTCGGAACGCCGAGAAGATCGACAGCTGCATCCGACCGTTCTGGAGCCACTCCGAGACCGCCAGGGTTCGTCCCGTCCTTCGATTGGCGACGACGGCGCGCACAAGCATGCGGCGCGCGCCGACCTCGCCGATCGTCACATGGAGGATCGAAAACAGACACATGGATTGTCTTTCGGGGGTCGCGCGGGCGACGGCGAGGAAGACGGCGCCATAGCGAGCGAAGTCCGGCGCGCGATTGGCGAGGCGATCTCTCTCGCGCGCCGCTCGCGGTCGACGGCATGGTCGCGGCGCGCTTCCTTGGCCTGGCGAAGTCGGACGACGCCGGCAGGCGAAGGGCGACTTTCGAAGCGGGGCGAGGAAGACGCGCTGCGTCGGAATCCGGCGAATGACGGCCGAGTCGACGGTCAGGCCGGCCCGTTCTCTATGCGATGAGCCCCAGATGCCGCAGCACGACGCGCTCGGCGATCGACACGAGGCGATCGCTGTCCTCACGGATCCGAAAGACCGCGATTTCGAGGCAAGGGTTGTGTCGCGCGGCCGCGCCCATGGGATAGGGCGTTGCGCGCATCGCGATCGCGGGATCGACGCCGAGGGCCTGGCAATGCGCGATCCCCTCCGGGGTCAAGACAAAGCGGTCGAGGGCGCCTTTGCGAATTTCACGGTCGAATTCCTCGTCGAACATCGCGGCCGTCATCGTGATCGGCAGGTGGACCGTCAGCGCGCGGGCATGGATTTCGACCGGGCTGTTGGGGGCGGCGGTGCGAGAAGAAGCGTAGATGTGCGACGCGAACCAGTCGTCGATATCCGCTTGCGTCGCTGACGTAGCGGCCGTCGGCGAGATATCCGGCCCCGTAGCGATCGGCGCGCAGCTCGAGGATCCGCTCGGCGAGCCGGCCGGGCGCGACGGTCGATATCTTGTACGCGGGCAGGCGAAGGATCGCCGTCAAACTGGCCAACCCGGTGCAAGCGCCGACGTACACCTCTCTGGCGGCGCGCGACCGGAAAGCGTCGCGAAACGCGCGGCTGGCGAGGATGTCGGCGGTCGACGGCAAGCTCTTCTTTTCCGCCGACGCGGGCCCAATCCGCCTGCGGGCACGGCCGGGCGGCTTTGGCCGCGGGCGCCGTCAGATCGACGGGGGGAGTCGAAGTCGGCGGCGCGGCTTTCACACAACGCTTCGAGCGCGTTGGCGATCACGCGCATCTCCTGGGTCAACGTCTGGACGCGCTCGCGAAGTTCGTCAGTGTTCATTGTCTATCTCTTTTCCCTTACGTTCAGCGGCATTTCGGGGTTTCTTCCGAAAGAGCCCAAAAGAATTCCCTGGAAATTTGGACTGTTCGTGCGCCAACGGCGCCCGCATCGGCGCGGCAATCTCGAAAGCGCCGCGGCGAGATAATGTTTTGGTGTGAAGCGGCTCGCAGTCCGACCGTCGATCGGCGTCACAACCGATTGAGTGGCTGTGATCTTTCGACCCTACGGAACGCCATCCGCATTGCCGACAATCCGGCGGGGGTTTCTTCCGTGCAAACTCACAGTCTGGACGGGGTCGGCGCAACGCTGCGTCGCCGACCCGTGGCTGACGCGATCCAGGGCTGAGGCGGTCGCGGCGCCTCCGTTACGGCCGTGCGCCGGCGGCGGGGCCGCCGCAAACTCGGATCTCCGAGCGTCCGGCGCCGCGCTTCTCAACGCGAACCTGCACGGCGATGCGGTCGATCATCGCGGCGACGTGGGTGACGACGCCGACCTTCTGGCCGCGTCCCTGCAACGTCTCCAGCGCGTCGATCGCCATGTCGAGCGTCTCGGCGTCGAGCGAGCCGAACCCTTCGTCGATGAACAGCGTGTCGACGAAGGAGGCGCGGCCTTCGAGAGCGGAAAGCGCCAATGCCAGCGCCAAAGAAACCAGGAAGCGTTCGCCGCCGGAAAGGCTACGCGTCGCGCGGACCTCGTCGCCCATGTCGCGATCGACGACGTGCAGCGTGAGGTCCGATGACGCCCCGCGAGCGAGGCGGTAGCGCGGACTAAGCGCGGCGAGTTGATCGTTGGCCAGTTGAACCAAGTGATCGAGCGTGACGCCCTGAACGAAGCGACGGAAGCGGTCGCCGCTGGCCGAGCCGACGGCGGCGTCGACCGCCTGCCAGATGGCGAGCTCGCTGTTCGCCGCCTCGATTTCCGCCGAAAGGGAGGCGGCGGCGCGGCGCGCCTCGTCGTCGCGCGCCCGCATGGCGGCCAGGGCGCCGGTCCGCTGATGCAGTTCAGCGATTTCGCTCGCCAGCGTCGTGACGGCGGCGCTCGACGCCTCCGCGTCGATCGTCTCGTCGAAGCCTTCGAGGGCCCTGGCCAGATCGTTGCGGCGCGTCACGACCGCGGCGTCGGCGTCGTTGACGGCGCGGTCGAGCTCTTCGAGGCGCGCCCGCAACGCTCGACGCACGGCCGGGTCAGCGGCGAGGAGCGCGAGGATCCGATCGGGCGGCCGGGCGGCCTCGTGGCAGGCCGCGCCGAACGCATCCTCGGCCGAAGCGCGACGGCGCGTCGCCGCCGCCAACGCGGCGACGGCCTCCTCGCAGCGCGCGCCGGCCGCATGGAACGCCGCAGCGGCGACGGATTTCGCCTCGCGCGCCGTCGCCAACGCTTCGCGGGCCGTTCGGCGGGCTTCGTTGGTTCGCGTGCGGTGACGGGCGGTGGGCTCGCCGTCGAGGAGTTTGCCGCGGGCGAGCGTCTTCCCGTCGACGACCGAACGACGTTGGTCGAGGCGGGCGGCGGCCTCCCTCGCTTGGGTCTGGGCGTGTTCGCGCGAGGCGATGGCCGCGGCGCGATCGGGCGCCAACAATCGCATCTTCCGATCGAGCTCTTCGGCCTGGTTGCGCAAGGCGTCATATTCCTGGGCGACCGCAGCGAGCCCGGCGGCGACCCCTGCCGGGTCGGCGTCGAGATCATCGATCGTTCGCTCCGCCGCGGCGAGAAACGGCGCGATTTGGCGATCGATCGAGGCGAGACGCTCGAACGATGTCCTGCGCTCTCACCGCGTGTTCCCTAACCTGCAATTGAGCCGCGTGCAGGTCTGCGCGCCGTTCCTCGATGGTCCGGATCGCCGTCTCGACCGTCGCGCCGAGCGCCGCCTGTTCGCCTTGCAAGCCGTCGATTTTCGTCCGCAGGCGTCTCACCTCCGCGAGCGGGGCGGCGGCGGCGACCCGCTGCGCCTTCGCGGTCGCGGCGAGCGCCGCCAATTCGGCCGCGCCTTGCGCGTTGGGCCTCGGCGGCGCGCCCGCCGCCAGTCCCGCCTTGACGCAGAGATCGCCGAGCGACGGCCTTTGTCCGTCGTAATCGTCTTCGGCCGCTGTCAATCGGCCGCGTGCGGCGTCGATGGAGCGCTTCGCCTCGGACTGTCGCGCCTCGGCGGCGGCGAGCGCGCGCGCGGACGCTGTCGAGCGCAGGCCTATCGCTTCCAGCGCCGCGTCGAGTTCCCTGCGCCGCTGGCGGACCTTGGCGACCATTTCGTTGAGCGCGCTGGGGCGCGCCAGATGGGGATGATCCATCGCGCCGCAGACCGGGCAGGCGGCGCCCGGGATCAACAGGCTGCGCAGATGCGCCGCCTCCGGCGACGCCGCCTCGTCGGCGAGGTCGGCCAGCGGCGCGATTTCCGCGCGGGCCGCGAGATCGCGCCGCTGATCAGCTTCGGCTTCGGCGAGCCAGCTCGTGGCCGCGCTCGCCTCCTGCGCCGCCGCGGCGAATTCCGCCTCTCCGTGCGCCAGGTCCGCCGCGGCGCGACCATGCCGCTCGCAGGCGGCGCTCGCCTCGCGAAGGGCCTCGAGGGCGCCCTGGAGCATCGTATCGCGCTCTTGCAGCGCCCGCTCGTCGATCAACGCCAGAGCGTTTCGATGTCCGCTGACATCGCGAGCGAGCCCCTCATTGCGATCGCGATCCGCCGCGAGCTTCTTCGACAGCTCGGCTATCTCGCCGGCCAATCGCGCTTCGGACTTGGCGGCTTTCGCGGCGCCGGTCTGCGCCCTGGCGCGCTCGCTCTCGAGAGCGACCCGCTTCTCCAGCAGCTCGGCGGCGTCGCCGAGTCGATCGGCGAGAAGGGCGCGATCGGCTTGGCCCTTCAATCGCGCCGTCGCCACGCGGTAGGATTCGATCGTCTGGGCGAGCGTTTGATCGAGCGTGGCGAGCGCATCGGCGCGGCCGCGCGCCTCCCCCTCGGCCCGCAGCGATTCCGCCTTCGCGACGGTGAACTCGGCGTGCGCCGTCGCGAGCTCCGCGTCGAGCTGTTCGGCTTCGCTCCACAGGGGCCCGAAACGCTTGAAGACGTCTTCCGCCGCTTCGTCGGCCGTGGTCGCCTCGGCAAGGCGA
>CAVWKL010000101.1:0-16809 GCA_963755075.1 uncultured Alphaproteobacteria bacterium | reverse complement strand
GTCGGGCATTCCCGAGAGCTTCAACGTTCTCGTCAAGGAAATGCGCTCGCTCGGCCTCAACGTCGAACTCGCTGCGACGAAGAAGTTGCCCGGCGAGGCGGCCCCGCCGGCCGAGGCGGCCGAGTGATTTCGAGCCCCGGCGCTCGCCTCATCCGAGCGCTTTGTTTCGCGTTGGCGGGGATCGGTCCTTTTCCCGCCTTTCCATCAACGCGGGCCGTGGGCGCGTAACGCGCCGCGAACGGCCTCGCAGGAGATGCAAGAATGAATCAAGAAATCACGAATCCTTTCGCGCCGGTCTCTCAGCCGCAGGCGTTCGATCAGATTCAGATCGCCATCGCCAGCCCGGAGAAAATCCTTTCCTGGTCATTCGGCGAGATCAAGAAGCCGGAAACGATCAACTACCGCACCTTCAAGCCGGAGCGCGACGGCTTGTTCTGCGCGCGCATCTTCGGTCCGATCAAGGATTACGAATGCTTGTGCGGCAAATACAAGCGCATGAAATATAAGGGCGTCATCTGCGAGAAATGCGGCGTTGAAGTCACGCTGTCGCGCGTTCGGCGCGAGCGCATGGGGCATATCTCGCTCGCCGCGCCCGTCGCGCATATCTGGTTCCTGAAGTCGTTGCCCTCGCGCATCGGCCTGCTGCTCGACATGACGCTCAAGGATCTCGAGCGCATTCTCTATTTCGAATCGTATATCGTGCTCGATCCTGGCCTGACGCCGCTGAAGGATCGTCAGCTGCTCAGCGAGGACGATTTTCTGCGCGCGCTCGACGAGTACGGCCAAGACAGCTTCACCGCGATGATCGGCGCGGAGGCGATTCGAGAGATTCTGAAGGGCATGAACCTGCAGAAAATCGCCGAGGATCTGAAGGTCGAGATCGCCGAATCGAAGAGCGAGCTCAAGCCGAAGCGCCTCGCCAAGCGCCTGAAAATCATCGAGGCCTTCATGCATTCCGGCAATAAGCCGGAATGGATGATTCTCACCGAAGTGCCTGTCATTCCGCCGGACCTCAGGCCCCTGGTGCCGCTTGACGGCGGCCGGTTCGCCACCTCGGACCTCAACGACCTCTACCGTCGCGTCATCAACCGCAACAATCGCTTGAAGCGATTGATGGAATTGCGCGCGCCCGACATCATCATCCGCAACGAAAAGCGGATGTTGCAGGAGTCGGTCGACGCCTTGTTCGACAACGGCCGGCGCGGTCGCGTCATCACCGGCGCCAACAAGCGGCCGTTGAAGTCGCTCGCCGACATGTTGAAGGGCAAGCAGGGGCGGTTCCGCCAGAATCTGCTGGGCAAGCGCGTCGACTATTCCGGCCGCTCGGTCATCGTCGTCGGTCCCGAGTTGAAGCTTCATCAGTGCGGCCTGCCTAAGAAAATGGCGCTGGAGCTGTTCAAGCCGTTCATCTACTCGCGCCTTGACGCCAAGGGCCTTTCGGCCACCGTCAAGCAGGCCAAGAAGTTGGTCGAAAAGGAAAAGCCGGAAGTCTGGGACATCCTCGACGAGGTGATCCGCGAGCACCCGGTGATGCTCAATCGCGCCCCGACGCTGCACCGCCTGGGCATCCAGGCCTTTGAGCCGGTGCTGATCGAGGGCAAGGCGATTCAACTGCATCCTTTGGTGTGCTCGGCTTTCAACGCCGACTTTGACGGCGACCAGATGGCGGTGCACGTGCCGCTGTCGCTCGAGGCGCAATTGGAAGCGCGCGTGCTGATGATGTCGACCAACAACATCCTGCATCCTGCTAACGGCCAGCCGATCATCGTGCCGAGCCAGGACATCGTGCTCGGGCTCTATTACGTCTCGCTCATGCGCGACGGCGAACCCGGGCAGGGCATGGCCTTTTCCAACATGGGGGAGATCGAGCACGCGCTCGCCGCGAAGTCGGTGACGCTGCACAGCAAGATCAAGGGCCGCGGCTGGACCTATGACGCGGAGGGCAATCGCTTCGCCAAGATCTTCGACACTACTCCGGGGCGGATGATACTCGGGCAGTTGCTGCCCGAGCACGTCAAGATTCCCTTCGACGTCGTCAACAAGCTGATGACGAAGAAGGAAATCTCCAACATGATCGACACCGTCTACCGCAATTGCGGTCAGAAGGAGACGGTCATTTTCTGCGACCGCATCATGGCGCTTGGGTTCCGCGAAGCGTTTAAGGCCGGCATCTCTTTCGGCAAGGACGACATGGTGGTGCCCGACTCGAAGGCGCGGTTCATCAGCGAGACGTCGGCGCTCGCAAAGGAATATGAGCAGCAATACAACGACGGCCTGATCACTCAGGGCGAGAAGTACAATAAGGTCGTCGACGCTTGGGCTAAGTGCTCCGACAAGCTCGCCGAGGAGATGATGGCGGGCATATCGGCCGTGCGCAAAGACAAGAACGGCCGCGACATGCCGATCAACTCGATCTACATGATGTCGCACTCTGGGGCGCGCGGTTCGCCGACGCAGATGCGCCAGCTCGCCGCCATGCGCGGTCTGATGGCGAAGCCTTCGGGCGAGATCATCGAAAGCCCGATCATTTCCAACTTCAAGGAGGGGCTGTCAGTTCTCGAATACTTTAACTCGACACATGGTGCGCGCAAGGGCCTCGCCGACACCGCACTGAAGACCGCCAACTCGGGCTACCTGACGCGCCGTCTCGTCGACGTAGCGCAGGATTCGATCATCACCACGCCCGACTGCGGCTCGACCGGCGGAATCAAGATGCGCGCCATCATCGACGCGGGCACGGTCGTCGCCTCGCTCGCCTCGCGCATTCTCGGCCGCACTGCGTCGGAAACGCTGGTCGACGCCGAGGGCAAGACGATCGTCCCGGCGGGGCGCATGATCGCTGAAGAGGACATGCCGGCGATCGTCGCCGCGGGCATTCAGGAAGTGAAGATCCGTTCCGTGCTTACCTGCGAGGCGCCCAACGGCGTCTGCGGGGCCTGCTACGGACGCGATCTGGCGCGCGGCACGCCGGTCAACATGGGCGAGGCGGTCGGCGTCATCGCCGCCCAATCGATCGGCGAACCGGGCACGCAGCTGACGATGCGCACCTTCCACATCGGCGGCGCGGCGCAGCTGGCGGATCAGTCGTTCATCGAATCGAATTTCGACGGCGAAGTGAAGATCCGCAACCGCAACCTGTCGCGCAACTCCAACGGCGATCTGATGGCGATGGCGCGCAACGTCGCGATCGTCGTTCTCGACCGCAACGGCGCCGAGCGCGTGGTCCATCGCGTCCAATACGGCGCGCGCCTCAAGGTCGACGACGGCGATCAGATCAAGCGCGGCCAGCGCTTGGCGGAGTGGGATCCGTTCACCCGACCGATCCTCACCGAGGTCGACGGCGTCATCGGTTTTGAGGACCTGATCGAGGGCGCCTCGATGTCCGAGCAAATCGACGAGGCGACCGGTATCGCCAAACGCATCGTCATCGATTGGCGCTCCTCGCCGCGCACGGCGAGCCTCAAGCCGGCGCTGGTCGTCAAAGGCAAGGACGGCAAGATCGTCAAGCTGCATCGCGGGGGCGACGCGCGATACTTGCTGCCGGTCGAATCGATCATTTCGTTCGAGCCGGGCGCCAAGGTCCATGCGGGCGACGTCATCGCGCGCATCTCGGTCAACAGCGCCAAGACCCGCGACATCACCGGCGGTCTGCCGCGCGTGGCGGAGTTGTTCGAGGCGCGGCGGCCGAAGGATCACGCGATCATCGCTGAGATTTCGGGAACGGTCCAGTTCGGCAAGGACTTCAAGAACAAGCAACGGCTGACAATCGTGCCGAGCGAAGAGGGCGCCGAGCCGGTCGAATATCTCATCCCGAAGTCGAAGCACATCCATCTGCAGGACGGTGACGTCATCGAGAAGGGCGAATACATTGTCGACGGCAATCCGGCGCCGCACGATATTCTCGCTATCAAGGGCGTAGAGGAATTGGCGGCCTATCTCGTCAATGAGATCCAGGAAGTCTATCGATTGCAGGGCGTCAGCATCAACGACAAGCATATCGAAGTGATTGTCCGCCAGATGCTGCAGAAGGTCGACATTGTCGACGCCGGCGACACCGACTTTCTCACTGGCGAACAGGTCGACTTGTCCGAACTCGAGGCGGCCAACGAGATCATGCGGGGTGAAGGCAAGAAGGAAGCCGTCGGCACGCCGGTTTTGCTTGGCATCACCAAGGCGAGCTTGCAGACCCGCTCGTTCATCTCCGCCGCGTCGTTCCAGGAGACGACCCGCGTCCTCACCGAGGCGGCCGTCAACGGCAAGGTGGATACGCTCGAGGGTCTCAAGGAGAACGTCATCGTCGGCCGGCTGATCCCGGCCGGCACCGGCGCCGCGATGGCCAAGCTGCGCTCCATCGCGACGATGCGCGACACGCTCATTCTCGCCCAGAAGGCCGAGGAATCGGCGGCCGCGCCGGCGTTGCCGCTCGCCCCGCCGAGCGCTCCGCCCATGTCGGCGCCCGCGCGCAAGGCGGCGAAAGCCTCCGCGGCCGAGTGAGCGCCCGCCGAGAGCGACACGAGGCGTCCACGCTACGGCAAGAGCCGCCTTCGGGCGGCTCTTTCATCTCGACTCCGTTCGCGGAGGGTTCGCCTAGGAAGGGTCCGGGCCGCGCCGCGCGTGCGCCCCAATCCGGTCTTCAATCGGCCGGGAAGTCACGGTCTGTTGCATACCGTAAGCGTCCGTAAGCGGTGTCTCGCGCACCGGGGATGCGTCGACTGCGATGAGGTCCGTTATGACCGTGTATGTTGATCCGCGCCGCGCCGGCGCCGTTCCAGGGGCATTTGCCGCCGAGGGAGAGTCGATCCGGGCGCCGCTCGCGCCGCTACTTGCCGGCGCGCGGGCGCGCGGGGTCGCCGACGGGCTCGAATTGGTCGGCGCGGCCGCCGCCCTCCTCGACGAGCAAGGCGAAGTTCTACACCTCAACGCGCGGGCCATGCGGCTGATGGGCGCGGGCCTGTTCCTCGCCGACCAACGTCTGCGCGTGCGCGACCGAGCGGCGGACGAAATGCTCGCCGCGGCGATCGGGACGACGTTGCGCCACGGCGTCGCCTCCCGCGTCGCCGTTGGGGAAAGCCCGGGTGAGGGCGACTTCGGCGTGCGGATCGTGCCGGTGGCGGCGGAGGGCGACGAACCGTTTCAACTGCTGCGCGCCGTCGCGATCTTCGAGCCGCCGGGCGAGGCGCCCTTCATCGCCGGCGCCAAGGGCATGAACTGAGTCGCGCGCCGTTCACTGGCGACGCCGACCGCTTTTTCGCTCCATTGTGCGCTTTTTCTCGGATCAAAGGGGTTGACGCCTCCGGGCGCCGCGAATATGGTCCGCGCGCTTTCGACAGGCCGTAGAGCTTTGCTGTTTCGGGCGCCGCGCCTGAGACCTATCGGCTCTAAACGCTGACGATCTCATCGACGAGAAGACCATACCGGCCGGGCGAACCTCGGTCGGGCTTGAAGACGCAAGACCGCGGATCTGCCGTGGTCCTCTGCTTCATCAGCGCCCAAGACCCTTCATCGGGTTTTCGCGGCGCGTTTGGTTTCGCGCCTAGCGCCGCCGGTGAACTGGGAGTTTCGAGCGGTTCGGCCTCGCGGCCGCGCCATTTTGGTATGGGACGAAGGGCTAGACATGCCGACGATCAGCCAGTTGATCCGCAAACCGCGGCAACCCAAGACCTATCGCGAAAAGGCGCGCCATCTCGAGGCGAGCCCGCAAAAGCGCGGCGTTTGCACGCGCGTCTATACGACGACGCCGAAAAAACCGAACTCGGCTTTGCGCAAGGTGGCCAAGGTCCGTCTGACCAATGGTTTTGAAGTCATCGGTTATATCCCTGGAGAAGGTCACAATTTGCAGGAGCACTCGGTGGTGATGATCCGCGGCGGCCGCGTCAAGGATTTGCCCGGCGTGCGCTATCACATCCTGCGCGGCGTGCTCGACACCCAGGGCGTAAAGGATCGCAAGCAGCGCCGTTCGAAGTACGGCGCCAAACGCCCGAAGTGACCTGATCGCAGCGAAGGTCATCCTTGGGCGAGCGAAGCGAGACCCGAGGATCGCATAAAGGATCAACGAGATGGCCGGATCTAGTTCGGCCATGACGCAAACAGAGAGTTAGGCCATGTCGCGCCGCCATAGCGCTGAAAAACGCGAAATCATTCCGGACGCCAAATACGGCGATCTGGTGATCGCGAAGTTCATGAACACCATCATGTACGAAGGCAAGAAATCCGTTGCCGAGGCGATCGTTTACGGCGCTCTCGACGGCGTCGAGAGCAAGGTCAAGAGCGACCCGCTGACGGTCTTCAAGCAGGCGCTCGAGAACGTTGCGCCGGCGGTGGAAGTGCGCTCGCGCCGCGTCGGCGGCGCGACGTACCAGGTTCCCGTCGAGGTGCGCACCGAGCGCCGGCAGGCGCTGGCGATCCGCTGGATCATCGCCGCCGCGCGCGATCGCAACGACAAGACCATGGTCGATCGGCTTTCCGCCGAATTGCTCGACGCCTCGAACAATCGCGGCGCCGCCGTCAAGAAGCGTGAAGACACGCACCGGATGGCCGAAGCCAATCGCGCCTTCGCCCACTACCGTTGGTAAACGGTCGCTGACCACCATTCGGGAACAAGATTATGGCGCGCAGCCACGCTATCGAGGACTACCGCAATTTCGGCATCATGGCCCACATCGATGCCGGAAAGACGACGACGACTGAGCGCATCCTTTATTACTCCGGCAAGTCGCATAAGATCGGCGAGGTCCACGACGGCGCCGCAACGATGGACTGGATGGAGCAGGAGCAGGAGCGCGGCATCACCATCACCTCCGCCGCGACGACCACGTTCTGGCAGGAAAAGCGGCTGAACATCATCGACACGCCGGGCCACGTCGATTTCACCATCGAGGTCGAGCGTTCGCTGCGCGTGCTCGACGGCGCAGTTTGCGTTCTCGACGGCAACCAGGGCGTCGAGCCGCAGACCGAGACCGTATGGCGTCAGGCGGACAAATATGGCGTGCCGCGCGTCGTCTTCGTCAACAAGATGGACAAGACGGGCGCCGACTTCTTCCGTTGCGTCGACGAAATCAAGACCAAGGTCGGCGCTCGCCCGGTGTGCCTGCAACTGCCGATCGGCTCCGAGTCGCACTTCAAGGGCCTCATCGACCTTCTGCGCATGAAGGCGGTGATATGGGAGGACGAGGGGCTGGGGGCGAGATACCACGACGAGGAGATCCCGGCCGAGCTGCTCAAGCAGGCCGAGGAGTATCGCCACTTCCTGATCGAGGCGGCGGTCGAGCTCGACGACGACGTCATGAGCGCCTATCTCGATGGTCACGAGCCCGACATCGCGACTTTGCAACGCATGATCCGCAAGGCGGTGCGGCAGATCGCGTTCGTCCCGATCCTTTGCGGCTCGGCGTTCAAGAACAAGGGCGTTCAGCCGCTGCTCGACGCGGTCGTCGCTTATCTGCCCTCTCCAGTCGATCGCGGCGCCATCAAAGGCATCGATGTCGATACGGGCGCGGAGATCCTGCGCAAGCCCAGCGACTCCGAGCCATTCTCGATGCTCGCCTTCAAAATCATGGATGACCCGTTCGTTGGCACGATCACCTTCTGCCGCGTCTATTCGGGCAAGATCGAATCGGGCACGACGGTGCTCAATTCGACCAAGGACAAGAAAGAGCGCGTCGGCCGTATGCTGCTGATGCACGCGAACAATCGCGAAGACATCAAGGAATCCTTCGCCGGCGACATCGTCGCGCTCGCCGGCCTCAAGGACACTCGCACCGGCGACACGCTGTGCGATCTGCAGAAGCCGGTCATTCTCGAGAAGATGGAATTTCCCGAGCCGGTTATCGAGATCGCGATCGAGCCGAAGTCGAAAGCGGATCAGGAAAAGCTGGGCGTCGCCCTCGCCAAGCTCGCCGCCGAGGATCCGTCGTTCCGCGTTTCGACCGACCCCGAGTCGGGCCAAACCATCCTCAAGGGGATGGGGGAGCTGCATCTCGACATCAAGGTCGACATCTTGAAGCGCACTTACAAGGTCGACGCCAATATCGGCGCGCCGCAGGTCGCCTATCGCGAGAAGCTGACTAAGCGCACCGAGATCGACTACACCCACAAGAAACAGTCGGGCGGCTCGGGCCAGTTCGCCAAGGTGAAGATCGTGTTCGAGCCGGCCGAGCCGGGCGCAGGCTCCTCGTTCGAGTCCAAGATCGTCGGCGGATCAGTGCCGAAGGAATACATCCCCGGCGTCGAAAAAGGCATCAACAGCGTCATGGGCTCGGGCGTGCTCGCGGGCTTCCCCGTCGTCGACGTCAAGGCGACGCTGATCGACGGCGCCTATCACGACGTCGACTCCTCGGCGCTGGCCTTCGAAATCGCCGCGCGCGCCGCCTTCCGCGAAGGTCTGCAGAAGGGCGGATCTGTGTTGCTCGAGCCGATCATGAAGGTCGAAGTGGTGACGCCGGAAGAGCACACGGGCTTCGTGATGGGCGATCTTCTTTCCCGTCGCGGCCACGTGCAGGGCCAGGACATGCGCGCCAATGCGGTCGTCATCAACGCGATGGTGCCGCTGGCCAACATGTTCGGCTACGTCAATCAACTGCGCTCGGGCACGCAGGGGCGCGCCAATTTCACCATGCAATTCGATCACTACGAACAGGTGCCCGCGAACGTCGCCACGGAAATCCAGGCGAAGTTCAAATAACGCGTAGAGCTGAAGCCTAACACTTAGAGAGATCTCAAGAAGGAGCCCGGCCATGGCCAAAGAGAAGTTTTCGCGTACCAAGCCGCATTGCAACATCGGCACGATCGGCCACGTCGACCACGGTAAGACGACGCTGACGGCGGCGATCACCAAGGTTCTCGCCGAGACCGGCGGCGCGACCTACACGTCTTACGATCAGATCGACAAGGCGCCGGAGGAGAAGGCGCGCGGCATCACCATCTCGACGGCGCACGTCGAGTATCAGACGAAGAAGCGCCATTACGCGCACGTCGACTGCCCCGGCCACGCCGACTATATCAAGAATATGATCACCGGCGCCGCGCAGATGGACGGCGCGATCCTCGTCGTTTCCGCCGCGGACGGTCCGATGCCGCAGACCCGCGAGCATATTCTGCTGGCCCGTCAGGTCGGCGTTCCCGCGCTGGTCGTCTACATGAACAAGGTCGACATGGTGGACGATCCGGAACTGCTCGAACTCGTCGAACTCGAAGTGCGCGAGCTGCTGTCGAAATACGACTTCCCCGGCGACGACATCCCGATCGTCAAGGGTTCCGCGCTGTTTGCGCTTGAGGGCAAGTCGCCCGACATCGGCCATGACTCGATCCTGAGACTGATGGACGCGGTCGACAGCTATATCCCGCAGCCGGAGCGTCCCAAGGATCAGCCCTTCCTGATGCCGGTTGAAGACGTATTTTCGATCTCGGGCCGTGGCACGGTCGCCACCGGCCGCATCGAGCGCGGCATCATCAAGGTCGGCGAGGAAGTCGAGATCGTCGGCCTGAAGGAGACGGTCAAGACCACGGTCACTGGCGTCGAAATGTTCCGCAAGCTGCTCGATCAGGGCGAGGCGGGCGACAACGTCGGCTGTCTTCTGCGCGGCACCAAGCGCGAGGACGTCGAGCGCGGCCAGGTTCTCTGCAAGCCCGGCTCGGTCAAGCCGCACACCAAGTTCAGGGCGGAGGCCTACATCCTCACCAAGGAGGAGGGTGGCCGTCACACGCCGTTTTTCACCAACTACCGCCCGCAGTTCTACTTCCGCACCACCGACGTGACCGGCATCGTCCAGCTGCCGGAAGGCACGGAGATGGTCATGCCCGGCGACAACGTGACGATCGACGTCGCGCTGATCGTTCCGATCGCGATGGAGGAAAAGCTGCGCTTCGCTATTCGCGAGGGTGGACGCACGGTCGGGTCCGGCGTCGTCGTCTCCATCACGGAGTGACGAAAGCACTGTGAAAGCCGGGCGGGGTTGACCGCCCCGTCCGCGCCGGCCAGGGATCGCAAATCATGAATACGCAAAACATCCGCATCCGCCTCAAAGCGTTCGACCACCGCGTGCTCGACGCTTCGACGAAGGAGATCGTGTCCACCGCCAAGCGCACCGGCGCTCGGGTCCGAGGACCGATTCCGTTGCCGACGCGGATTGAGAAGTTCACCGTGAACCGTTCGCCGCACGTCGACAAGAAGTCGCGCGAGCAGTTCGAAATTCGCACCCACAAGCGGGTTCTCGACATCGTCGACCCTACGCCGCAGACGGTCGACGCTTTGATGAAGCTCGATCTGGCCGCCGGCGTCGACGTCGAGATCAAGCTCTAAGGGGATTGGCGAGCGCCTCTTCGCGAAAATCGGAAGCGCTCTGAAGGATAAACGCCATGCGTTCAGGCATCATCGCACAGAAGCTGGGCATGACTCGCATCTTCACCGACGCGGGCGATCACGTTCCGGTTACGGTTCTCAAGGTCGAGGGCTGTCAGGTCGTCGCGCATCGCACGCAAGAGAAGAACGGTTATACCGCCCTCCAGCTCGGCATCGGTCGCGCCAAGGTCAAGAACGTCGCCAAAGCCGAGCGCGGCCGCTTCGCCGTCGCTCACGTCGAGCCGAAACTGAAGCTCGCGGAGTTTCGCGTCGCCGAGGACAAATTGATTCCGGTCGGGGCCGAGATCACCGCCGATCACTTCCTTGTCGGCCAGTTCGTCGACGTCACCGGCGTGACCATCGGCAAGGGCTTCGCCGGTCCGATGAAGCGCTGGAACTTCCATGGCTTGCGCGCGACGCACGGCGTTTCGGTCTCGCATCGTTCGCATGGTTCGACCGGCGGTCGTCAGGATCCGGGTAAGACCTGGAAGAACAAGAAGATGGCGGGCCACATGGGCACGGATCGGGTGACGACGCAGAATTTGCGCGTCGTGCAGACCGACGCCGAGCGCGGCCTGATCCTCGTGGAGGGTTCGGTGCCCGGGCACGCCGGCGGTTGGATCGCGGTGCGCGACGCCGTCAAGAAGCCGTTGCCGAAGGACGCCCCGTCGCCGGGCAAATTCCGCGTTCACGCAGAAGCGTCGGCCGAAGCGCCCGCCGCCGAGCCGAAGGGAGAATGACGCCATGAAATTCGCCATGACGTCGATTGACGGAACTGCAGCCGGCTCGCTCGAACTCGACGACGCGATCTTCGGATTGGAGCCGCGCGAGGATCTGATCGCGCGCATGGTTCGCTGGCAATTGGCCAAGCGCCAGGTCGGCGACCACCGGACTCTGGGGCGAAGCGAGATTCATCGCACCGGCAAGAAGATGTATAAGCAGAAGGGCACCGGCGGCGCCCGTCACGGCTCGGCCCGCGTGCCGCAGTTTCGCGGCGGCGGTCGCGCCATGGGCCCGGTGACGCGCAGCCACGCGCACGACCTGCCCAAGAAGGTGCGCGCCCTGGCGCTGCGACACGCGCTGTCGGCCAAGCAGCGCGCCGGCGGGCTTGTCGTTTGGGAGCGCGCGCATCTCGCCGAAGCCAAGACCAAGGCTTTGCGCGAGACCTTCGCCAAGGCGGCGCTCAGCAACGTGCTGATCATCGACGGCGCCGAAGTCGACGCCAATTTCGCCGCCGCCGCGCGCAACCTGCCGCAGGTCGACGTGCTGCCGGCGCAGGGCATCAATGTTTACGACATCATGCGCCGCGACAAGCTCGTGCTGACCCGGGCGGCGGTCGAAGCGCTGGAGGCGCGGTTCAAATGAGCAAGGACGCCCGCCATTACGACACGATCGTCTCGCCCGTGATCACGGAGAAGGCGACCATCGCGTCCGAGAGCAATCAGTTCGTGTTCAAGGTGCGCCGCGAGGCCACCAAGCCGCAGATCAAGGCGGCGATCGAGAAGCTGTTCGACGTCAAGGTGACGGCGGTGAACACGTTGCTGCGCAAGGGCAAGAACAAGGTGTTTCGCGGCGTCCGCGGCAAGCAGCAGGACGTCAAGAAGGCCGTGGTGACCCTCGCGGACGGCTACCGCATCGATGTGACCACCGGCCTCTAAGGGTTCAGGACAATGGCTCTCAAGACATACAATCCGTCGACCCCGGGCCTACGCCAATTGGCCCTAGTCGACCGCAGCGAGCTCCACAAGGGCAAGCCGGTGAAGGCTTTGACCGTCGGCAAGTCGGAGAAGGGCGGGCGCAACAACGCCGGCCGCATCACCGTGCGCTTCCGCGGCGGCGGCCATAAGCAATCCTATCGCATCGTCGACTTCAAACGTCGCAAGCTCAACGTTTCCGGCAAGGTCGAACGGTTGGAATACGACCCCAACCGCACGAGCTTCATCGCGCTGATCGGCTACGAGGACGGCGAGCAGGCCTACATCATCGCGCCGCAGCGTCTTAGCGTCGGCGACTCGGTCGTCGCCGGCCTGCAGGTCGACGTGAAGCCGGGCAACGCGATGCCGCTCGCCAACATTCCTGTCGGCACCATCGTCCATAACGTCGAATTGAAAATCGGCAAGGGCGGCGCGATGGCGCGTTCGGCGGGAACCTACGCTCAGATTGTTGGCCGCGATCAGGGCTACGTCTCGCTTCGTCTCAATTCCGGCGAGCAGCGGCTGGTGCACGGTCACTGTTTCGCCACCGTCGGCGCGGTTTCCAATCCCGACCACATGAACGCCTCGCTCGGCAAGGCCGGCCGCAACCGTTGGCTTGGCCAGCGCCCGCACAATAGGGGCGTCACCATGAACCCGGTCGACCATCCGCACGGCGGCGGCGAAGGCCGGACCTCCGGCGGGCGTCATCCGGTCTCGCCCTGGGGCAAGCCGACCAAGGGCAAGAAGACCCGCTCGAACAAGTCCACCGACAAGTACATCGTCGCATCGCGGCACGTCCGCAAGAAGAAGGGCTAAGCCATGGCGCGTTCCATTTGGAAGGGGCCGTTCATCGACGGCTACCTGCTCAAAAAGGCCGACGCGGCGCGTGGCTCCGGCCGTGCCGACGTTATCAAGATTTGGAGCCGTCGCTCGACGATTCTGCCGCAATTCGTCGGTCTGACCTTCGGCGTCCACAACGGCCACAAGCATGTGCCGGTGTCGGTCTCGGAGGAGATGATCGGCCACAAATTCGGCGAATTCGCGCCGACGCGTACGTTCCACGGCCATTCCGCCGACAAGAAGGCGAAGAGGGCTTAGAGCCATGTCGAAGAAAGCCAATCCCCGGCGCCTGGCCGATAACGAGGCGAAAGCGACCATTCGCATGTTGCGCGTCAGCCCGCAGAAGCTGAACCTGCTTGCCCAGTTGATCCGCGGCAAGAAAGTCGCCAAGGCGCTCGCCGATCTGGAGTTCTCCAACAAGAGGATTTCGGTCGAAGTGCGCAAAGCGCTGGAATTGGCGATCGCCAACGCCGAGAACAACCACGAACTCGACGTCGACGACCTCATCGTCGGCGAAGCCTACGTCGGCAAGGACATGGTGATGAAGCGCTTTAGCCCGCGCGCGCGCGGTCGGGCGGGACGGATCGAAAAGCCGTTCTCGAACATTACGATCGTGGTTCGTGAAGTGGCGGCCGCCACCGCCGACGCGGCCTGAGGAGTCAAGCGATGGGTCAGAAGATCAATCCGATCGGGCTTCGGCTGGGCGTCAACCGCACCTGGGATTCGCGCTGGTTCTCCAGCAAGGGCGAATACGGCAAGCTGCTGCACGAGGACATGAAAATTCGCGAAGTGCTGTTGAGCGGGCTTAAGCAGGCGGCGATCTCCAAGATCATCATCGAGCGTCCGCACAAGAAGTGCCGCGTCAACATTCATTCGGCGCGTCCGGGCGTGGTGATCGGTAAGAAGGGCGCGGACATCGACAAGCTGCGCAAGCAGGTCGCCAAGCTGACCCAATCGGAAGTTGCGATCAACATCGTCGAGGTCCGCAAGCCGGAAATCGACGCGACGCTGGTCGCCGATTCGATCGCTCAGCAGCTCGAGCGCCGTGTCGCGTTTCGTCGCGCGATGAAGCGGGCGGTGCAATCGGCGATGCGCCTGGGCGCGGAAGGCATACGCATCAACTGCTCGGGACGTCTTGGCGGCGCGGAAATCGCCCGTCTCGAATGGTATCGCGAGGGCCGCGTGCCGTTGCACACGCTGCGCGCCGACGTCGACTACGGCGTGGCGACCGCGCATACCGCCTATGGCACTTGCGGCATCAAGGTTTGGATCTTCAAGGGGGAAATCCTCGAACACGATCCGATGGCGCAGGACAAGCGCCAGGCCGAAGCCGACCATTCGTCGACGCATCGTCCGCGACGCGAGCCGCGCGAGCGCGACCGTGAGCGCGACCACGGTCGCGACGCGGCGTGAAAAATTGAAGGTCCACGACCATGATGCAGCCTAAGAAGACCAAATACCGCAAGGCGTTCAAAGGGCGCATACGCGGCGCCGCCAAGGGCGGGTTCGAGCTGAATTTTGGCGAGTTCGGCCTGAAGGCGGTCGAGCCGGAGCGGGTGACCGCGCGCCAGATCGAGGCCGCCCGCCGCGCGCTGACTCGCCACATGAAGCGCGCCGGACGCGTTTGGATCCGCGTCTTTCCCGACGTGCCGGTTTCCAAGAAGCCGATCGAGGTGCGCATGGGCAAGGGCAAGGGCGCGCCGGAGTTGTGGATCGCGCGCGTCGCGCCGGGCCGCATCATGTTCGAGGTCGACGGCGTGCCGGAGCAACTCGCGCGCGAAGCGTTCCTGCTTGCGGCGGCGAAGCTGCCAATCAAGACGCGCTTCGTACAGCGCATCATGGAATGAGGAGCGCGCGATGAAGAATTCCAGCCGTCTTTCGGATCTGCGCGTGATGAGCGAAGATCAACTGGACGATGAGGCCCTCAAGCTGAAGAAAGAGCAGTTCAATCTGCGCTTCCAGCGCGCGAGCGGTCAATTGCAGGACACGGCGCGGGTGCGCGTCGTCCGCCGCGACATTGCGCGCGTCAAGACCATCGCCGCGCAAAAGCGCGCCGCCAAGAACCAGGGCTGAGGACGAGAACATGCCGAAGCGAATCCTCCAGGGCGTCGTTGTCAGCGACAAGCAAGAGAAGACCTTGGTCGTCAAGGTCGAACGCCGTTTCACCCACCCGCTGCTGAAGAAGACGGTGCGTCGCTCGAAGAACTACCACGCGCATTCCGAAACCAAGACCCACAAGATCGGCGACACGGTCTCGATCGAGGAGACCAAGCCGATTTCGAAATTGAAGCGGTGGATCGTCCGCGACGACGCTCCTAAGGCCTGAAGGGAGAATTCCGTTCAGGCGAACCAAAGCCAACGAGGCGCGAGCCTCCCTCAGGCGTAGTCCGGCCGCCGGGCGCGACCGGAAACCGTTCTGACCAGAAAGGCGTTAAGGCCATGATTCAGATGCAAACCAACCTCGACGTCGCCGACAATTCCGGCGCGCGTCGCGTGATGTGCATCAAGGTGCTGGGCGGCTCGAAGCGGCGCTACGCCTCGATCGGCGACATCATCGTGGTGTCGATCAAGGAAGCGATCCCGCGCGGCCGGGTGAAGAAGGGCGACGTGATGAAGGCGGTCGTGGTGCGCACCGCCAAGGACATTCGCCGCCCCGACGGCTCGGTGATCCGGTTCGATTCGAACGCGGCGGTGCTGATCAACAATCAGTCCGAGCCGGTGGGCACTCGCATCTTCGGACCGGTGCCGCGCGAGCTGCGCGCCAAGAACCACGTCAAGATCATTTCACTTGCGCCGGAGGTGCTGTGATGGCCGCCAAGATCAAGAAGGGCGACAAGGTCGTCGTCCTCGCCGGCCGCGACAAAGGCAGAACCGGCGAGGTCATGGGCGTCATGCCGAGCGAGCGCCGCGCCATCGTCGCCGGCGTCAATATGGTTAAACGCCACACTCGGCAGACCGCGCAGACCGAGGGCGGCATTCTCTCCAAGGAAGCTCCGATTGATCTGTCCAATCTCGCGCTCGCCGATCCCAAGTCTGGCAAGCCGACGCGGGTCGGCTTCAAGATTCTCGACGACGGCCGCAAAGTCCGCGTCGCCAAGCGTTCCGGAGACCTGATCGATGGCTGAGGAAAAATCAGAAAAGGGCGCCAAGCCGGCGAAGGCCGACAAGGCCCCGGCAAAGGCTGACAAATCCCCTGCAAAGGCTGAGAAGGGCGCCGCGAAGGGCGGCAAGCCCGAAGCCGCGGCCGACCCCAAGGCGGCCAAGGGCAAGGGCAAGCCGAGCGAAAAAGAAGTCGCCAAAGCGGGCCAACCGAAGGCCCCGCCAAAGGACTATGTCGCGCGCCTGAAGAGGCTTTACGAGCAGGTGATCGTGGCCAAGCTCACCAAGGAATTCGGTTACACGAACGCGCTGCAAGTTCCCAAGATCGAGAAGATCGTGCTGAACATGGGCGTCGGCGAAGCGGTCAACGACACCAAGAAGGTGACCTCGGCCGCCGCTGATCTGGCGCTGATCGCCGGTCAGAAGCCGGTGGTGACGCGCGCCCGCAAGGCGATCTCGACGTTCAAGGTGCGCGAGAATATGCCGATCGGCGCGAAGGTCACGCTGCGCAAGACGCGCATGTACGAATTCCTCGATCGACTGGTTACGGTGGCGTTGCCGCGAGTGCGGGACTTCCGCGGCCTCGATCCAAAATCGTTCGACGGCCGAGGCAATTACGCGCTTGGCATCAAAGAACACATCATCTTCCCCGAGATCGATTACGACAAGGCGGAAGCGATGTTGGGCCTGGACATCGTGGTGTGCACGACGGCCAATACCGACGCGGAGGCGCGCGCTTTGCTGGGCGCCTTCAATTTCCCGTTCCGGCAGTGAGCGTGAAGCGCTCAAACGCGGAAAATGGAGGCCTTTGATGGCAAAAAAGAGTGCAATCGAGAACAA